>WALQ01000052.1 GCA_015522745.1 Candidatus Aenigmatarchaeota archaeon | reverse complement strand
CTATTTAGTTGCAATGAAATCTTTATAAATATATACTACCGAATAGAAAAGTTTAAAAGGGCCAGGAATGCTTCTTTTTTATCGGTTTCGGTTTGTTCTTTTTCACGATTTTCCACACTTCTTCTACTGTTTTACGATCGTTTCCCACTCCGACAGAATTTCCAACTCCAATGACGACCATTGTCCCACCTTTTTTCACGCGAAAAACACTTTCCTTTATGTACTCCTCAACTTCCTTGCGGGCGTTGAAAGTCGCCTTTGTCATCGGCTTTATCGCTTCCGTAATTCCCATCTTTACAACTATGCTGTCTATGGGTATTTTCTTTTCAACAAGCACGCGTTCGATTATCTCGCGCTCGCCGATGCCACCCATTGCAAATCCGACACCTTCCGCGACGCTGCCTGTCCGCTCGCCCTCAAGCTTTGCGCCGGCATCAATCGTTAAGACACGACTTATTTTATGCTTTTTGAGTAGTTCGACCAATGCCTCGTCCACGCGTCCAAGCTCTGGCTCTGGACCACGTGCCTTCAAGAATATTACGTTGCGCCCCATGATATTTGTTTTGTCATAAACGACGTTCGTTTTTATTTCCTTTGGCTTCTTCATGTGCGATGCTGCAATCATTGGTCCAATTGAATCGCCAACAGGAACACCCTCGAGAAACGCTTTTGTTCCCTCGAATTCACTTTTGATTATCGATTCAATAATAGGGAGTTGCATTTGAATTATGAGAGCTATTTGAAGATTCTTGTACTTTTTAACGAGCTCAACATAGTGCCGCATGACCTTTGCAATTTGATGCACGGACATTGCTCCGCGCAGACCGTAGTTTATTCTCTTTACATCGCGTTCATCGAGTCCACGACCAACTTGCTTGGAGAATTCTTCGAATCGTTTGTCTGACGTTCTTATTATGTGGTCTATTCTCTTCACGATTCCGTACGGGTCGAGGTTAGACGGTTCAATAACCATGAAGTCCATGAATCTTGCTATGCGCTTTAATGAGTCTTTGTTTTTTGTCTTTTTCCAGACCATTTTAACAGCTTTTGAGCTCATTTCTTCCATTCCGCGCACGGACTCCTCGAGCTTCCATATCATTTGAGAAAGCATGAGCTTCGGATAGAAGAATGCAAGTACGAAGAATACGACAAACCATATTATAGATGTTATAATATTACTTTCCATAAAATCACCAGTATTAAAAATTGTAAGAAGGTTTTTTAAAGATTCCGTGTGGCGGAATTGCGCTCTCAAAGTCTTTCGAGAAGCTCATTGACGCTTTTCTTCAACTCTTTGACGTATTGTTCATCTTTTTTCTCTATCACTTTATTTAAGTTTTCCTTGACTTTCTCAAATTCATTCGCAACGTTCTCATCGTATCCTTCATTTAGTGCTCGATTTCGAAGTCCGTCGACAATTATTGTTGCATCTCCTCCGAATCCACCTATGACAATTCCTTTTGGTGGGTTTTTCACATAATTGTTCGCGTCTTCGACCAATTTCTGCAACGTGTTCTTAACTTCTTGTTTGTATTCCTCTCTCATATAGTTCACCAAATAATTATTGAGTTCCGGACGATTTAAACTTTCACCAGAGTCAACCTTTTTATTTCACGAAAAGAAAATAATAATGGTGTTGACGATGAAACTGATGAAGCACTTGTCCAATATAATTTCGCTTTTCGTGATAGCCCTTATAATTTTCGCCGCATACTACTTCGGCAAGAGCACGTTCCCGAAATTGTCACTCTCTTCGTTTTCGCAAGGGGAGAATGTCTCGCTTGTTGTCAACGCATCCGTTCCCGTGGCCGATTATTACGTTTTTGATTCAAACGTCACAATATACCCGATTGGAACGTACTCAATGAACGTCGACGGCCATTTCATAGACGTCTCGGGAAACGTCACGGTCGTTCATTTCACGGGAAAAATACTCCTGAACAACTCGTTCAATATGGTGGGAAAGTTCTCGAAAATATACTCTGACGCAGTTACGATAAGGCACGGAAGGATTCAGGGTCTCTACAATGTGAGCGCGGAGAAAATCGTTGTCCTCGGGAGGAGCTCATTCTTGTTCAACAACACTCCGGGAACAATATACTTTGATGACGGCTCGTTTGATATGGACGGAAAGTTGATCAAGGTAGATGACTTCGCCGGTAAAATGACGATAGGAAGTTCGCTGTACTTGCGCGGCATTTCCTCCGACGTTGAAATAGCCGGGCGCAACAGGATAAGAATTTATTAAATCGGTTGGAATTTGTTCCAATCATTTGAACAATTTTCCTATCTTGAATATTCCGCGTATGATGTGATATATTATATAGAGTGCAACACCGAGTATCATGAAGTAAAGTATTGTGTTGAAGTCCGTTGGCATGGAAAACCCGATTTTATTGAGAAAGAACGGAAACAGCGCAGATATTATGGCAATTGTTATCGAGCTCATCAATATATTGAAGAGTTTTTTTGCTGCCACAAGGAAAACAACGAATATAACAATGAGAAGAAGTTGATTCGCCTTTATCACGTTCCATATTGCGAGCATGGTCGGACTGACAAGCATTCCTGCGTCCATATTTATATTACCTCTACAAAATTTTAAATATCATTTCATTTTTGTTTTTACTTCTACAACATCTCTGTCTTTGAGAATGTAATTGAGACCGACTTGCTTTTCCTTGCTGCCACGCCACAATCGAGCGTACCAGAAATTTTTCACGAAATCTTTGTGTATATGGAGCGTGAAATCGCGCACAATGGAACCTTTTTTCAATGCCATTGGAGATGTGTCTTTCCCATTTTTTGTGTACACTATTATCAAATTCAGTGATTTCCATATTTTGTTTTTAATTCGTTCCACATTGTCGTTTACGTTTATGTGAACTCTCTTCGTTCTTATGTACATTGAATCAAGCACGGAATCAATGTGCTTGTGCGAGCCATTGTAAACAACTGCTACAAGGTCAGCCGTTCTTGCTATTGCCATATACTCCGGGCGGAACGTGCTAGGTATTTCAACTATTTGTATCTTGACGCCATTGTAATCCATCATTCCAATTTCTGGTTGCACAGTCGTGTATGGGTACTCATCTATTTCAGGGTCCGCGTTTGTTATTTTCTTCAGGATGCTCGACTTCCCAACATTTACGTCTCCCACGAGGCACACTTGGGCGTCACCCTCTTTTCGAATTCCCTCCCTTTTGCCACCGTTCTTTTTGCTCGCGCGTTCAACCTCTCGTTTTAGCTTGGCAAGTTTTGCATGGAGTTGTGCAAGCAAATTCTCAGCGCCCTTGTGTTTCGGACAGACGCGTATCATCTCCTCTAAATACACTATCTTCTCTTCTGTCGTTTTTGCATTCAAAAATTTTTGTTCTGCTTTAAGATACTCGGCGGTGAAGTTCACTGGCATTTCATTACACCCAAAAATGATTTTGATATAAATTTTATATTCCTGTCAATTCAACTATTTTGAGCTCTTCAAAATCGAGTTTACTTGTGGATACGATTTTTCCACCAACTTGAATACGTGTCAACGACGACACAAGAATGTACGCGCGACCATTCTTGTTCAAGTGCTTCCTGAACTCCATAAAGAACTTTTCTATTGATCTTTCGTTCGTCCACATAACATCATTCTCTTTACCTGGCGGAAGGTACGGTGAATTGAAAATAATTATGTCAAACGAGCCGAGACTGTCAAAAACGTCTGTGAGAACGGCGTTGACCTTAACGTTGTTTTCTCTTGCGTTTTTGAGTGCGCACCGAACAGCCCTTGCATTGATGTCCGTTGCAACAACATGAGCTCCTTTTTTCCCCATTATCACAGATAACAGTCCTGTTCCGCATCCGATGTCCAGCGCGTGCTTACCTTTGATGTCAATTCCATCAAGAAAATCTGCGAACATTTCAGAATCTTCCCGGGGGAAATATACCCCATCACACGATTCAACGACAATGTTCTTGTGGAAGAATTTCATTTTTTACCACTTACGATAATTTTGCGAATTACTTTAAATTTCTTTTTTGTTATTATAATTGTGGTGGTTCGATGTATTTTCCAGACAAAAACATAGGAAGACTTATTGTTATAACAGGCCCAATGTATTCCAAGAAAACTGCCCGGCTTATAGAGCATCTTGATTCTGCTGTCATTGGCGGGAAGATAACAGTTTCGTTCAAACCTATGTTTGACAAGCGCTATGGCGACAGTGAAGGTGTAGGACGTTACATAATATCCCACACGGGGTCAAAATTTCCTACAATAGCAGTTCCCGTGGATGAAAAAGGAGCTCTTGAAATATTTAAATACGTTCATAAATTCGACGAACATTTGAAAAAATTCGGTCGAAGGGTTAACGTTGTGGGCATAGATGAAGTTCAGTTCTTTGACAAAAAAATCATTGATGTGTGTCGAAGGCTCGTTGATGAAAAGCGTGAGGTTGTCGTTTCCGGTCTTAATCTTGACTTTCGTGGAGAGCCATTTGGAACAATGCCGTATCTTCTCGCATATGCAGATGACATAATAAAACTTAAGTCTATATGCCGAAAGTGCGGTCGTGAGGCAACGAAGACGCAACGTCTTATAAACGGGAAACCGGCAAATTATTCTGACCCAACTATCGTCATAGGGGCGGATGACAAGTATGTTGCAAGGTGCAATGAGCATCACGAAGTTCCTGGAAGGCCAAATCCGAGCATTAAGAATGTTCCCATAGATGAGAAGTTTTATGAGAGGTTCGCCTCTATTTTGGATGAACAGATTAAAAAGCCAAAATTGATATAATCTTTCTACTTTTTTATATTTTCGTTACTAATTTATATAAGGTGTTTAAATGAATGATGAAATGTTGAAAGAAATTAAAAAAGTTGCCCTTCACAATGCTATAATTCATGGAGGAAAAACAAACCCAAAGTCCATTCTCGGTGCAATTCTCGGTTCTCATCCAGAACTTCGTTCAAGTGTCTTGAAGGTCCGTTTTGAAGTCGAGAAAGTTTGCGCATCAATAAACAAAATGACGCCATCAAAGCAGAAAAAGGAGCTCTTCAAAGTTGGCGGATTCAAAGAGAAAAAGCGCGAAGAGCGCAAGGGGTTGCCCGAACTCCCAGGAGCTCGCGTTGGTAAATTCGTTGTCAGAATGGCTCCCAATCCAGACGGTGCGATACACATAGGAAATGCACGACCTGCCATACTTAACTATACTTATGCTAAGAAATACAAGGGAAAATTTATACTCCGATTCGATGATACTGACCCAAAGGTAAAAACCCCGGAGAAAAAATTCTACAAATGGATAGAGGAGGACTTGAAGTGGCTTGGTATAAAGTGGGACAAAAAGTACTACTCATCAAAGCGCCTGAATATATACAAGAAGTATGCCGAGGAGCTCATCAAATCCGGAAAGGCATACGTATGTACGTGTGGTGATAAGTGGAGGGAATACCGCGACAAACGAAAACCTTGTCCATGCAGAGACCTTCCAATAAGTGAGCAATTGAAGAGATGGAAGAAGATGAAAGAGCATAAGTACAAAGAAGGTGAAGCCGTCCTCAGGATAAAAACCGATTTAGATGCCACAAATCCAGCAGTCATAGATTGGCCTGCATTTAGAATTGTGGATCATCCAAAACATCCACTCATTAAAAAAGAACACTTATGGCCACTTTACAATCTTGCATCTGGAATAGACGACCACCTCCTTGGCATTACTCACATACTTCGCGGGCAGGAACACAGCACGAATGAGATAAAACAGCGTTATCTTTATCAACACTTGGGGTGGAAGTATCCCGTCACAATAATAGTTGGAAGGTTTTCAATGAGTGATATGGTAATGAGCAAGTCAAAAATACGTGAAGGAATTCGAACACATGAATTTACTGGTTGGGATGACATACGTCTTGGAACGATACGCTCATTGAGAAGGCGTGGATTTCTTCCAGAAACAATAACAAAACTTATACTTGAGATAGGGCCAAAACCATCTGATGTCTCCATTTCACTCGATAATCTCGCTGCGTACAACAGAAAGATAATAGACCCACTTACAAAGAGATTTTTCTTTGTGAAAGACCCGATAAAAATAACTATGGACAAAGTTCCCATGAAGTCATTTGAGCTCCCTTGCCATCCAAGAAGCAATCTCGGGAAGAGAAAGTTCAAGATTACAAGGACATTTTACATATCTCGTGAGGATTATGAGAAGTACAAAGATTCAAAGGTTCGTTTGAAAGACCTCTTTAATGTCATACTTGGAAAGAAGAGCAAATATGCGGGGAAGAAATTAGAACCAATACCAAAGATTCATTGGGTTCCGCAGAGTCACATAACGGCGTCGATTCTGACACAAGATGGATATGTCACAGGATTCGCAGAGAAGAATGTTCTGAATGAAAAAGTCGGAAAAATTGTTCAATTCGAACGATTTGGATTTGTTAAGATAGAAAAAATAAAGAAAAATTCAATAAATGCCATATTTTCGCATAGATAGAGGTTCGCGGGTATGAATTTACAAAAAAAATGAATTATGAAAAAGTTGAAAAATATTTTAGAAAATTCGATTTCGAGAACAATATGAATGTCACTCCTTCAATATTTTGCTCCATCCACATTTTCCGCAATATACCCTGTTCTTATATTTTGCTAGAAATGTTCCTGTTCCACATCGTGGGCATGATTCGTTCTTTCTAACCACTTTTCCATCTTTAACTTCGTAGATTTTCCATACCTGAACTTTTGCATGTTTTTTCTTTGAATGCGGACGTGCTTTCTGTGATTTCTTTTCTTTTTTTTGTGTTTGATCAGCTGGCATTTTTATCACCATTGGATTTTTTCTCCTCAGATTTTGGTTCTTCCTTGGGTTTTGTCAAGTCTTCAACTTCCTTATTTTTCCAAAATATGATGAACGCTTCGGCCTCATCCGCACCTTTCAGGCTCTTTACACTCGCCACTTCTATGTGCTTTGGCTCGGTCCCGAGCAATTTTGCCATGAATCCCTGAACGGATGCCAAACTCGGTGTCGGAGCTCCGACATGTTTCAGAATGGCCTTTATTTCTTCTCTCTCAAATATTTTATTTTCCTTTTTTTCAATTATTTCGGCTTTCATTTTCTATCCCTCATACCTTTATAGCGTACTTTCCTGGTGCAGTTATACCAAGGTTTTGAGCAATTTCTGAAGTTGCATCAAATATTATCATGACTCCCTGAAAGTTTGTCGTGGTGTTGCTAGTCTTACACACTGGACATACAGTGCCTGTTATTATTCTTTTGCAATCACGGCACGCTCTTAATGTCATTTCTTCTTCACCTTCTTTTTAAGTTGTTCTATGTATTTCACATTTCCAAGCCACTTTGACCTCATAGTGAGCGCGACCTTTTTCTCGTTTTTCGAGAGACTGACACTCACAATTCTTGCTCTGACTATGTCTCCTTCTTTAAGCGTTTTCTTCGTTTTCTTTCCGACAAAAATTGAGTTTTTCTTGTCAAACATGACTTTGTCATCCATTGACTGGCTGATATGTGCCATGGCGTCTATAGGACCTATTCTTACGAATGCTCCAAAGGATGCAACGTCGACAATTTCACCCTCGACGATTTCATTCACCTCTGGAACGAATGTGAGCATTCGATATCTGACGTTGTAGTAGATTGCTCCATCACCAGGATATATCCTTCCTTCACCTATTTCAAGTATGTCGTTCACGGAGAGCAAAAACCCGTAGTCCGAATCCAATTTTGATTCTGCCGTATCTTGGAGGCTCTTTTTGACAGCATCTTTTATGTCTAAATTGAAATTCTTTGGGTCAACCCTAACCTTATCCTCAATTGTAATGAGTTTGTACATTTTATCTCCTCCAGACTTCTAAATAATTATAACTAAAGTTTTAAAACCTTTTTTCATTCTTCTTCCAGGTATTTTTTCTGCCTTAGGCGAACAACCTTTATTTTCTGGTCTTTTGCACGTCTTATGAGCTCGCGGTCATTGGTTGCTATGGGTATACCAAGTGATATGAGCTCTGTATCCACGGGACCGGTCGATTCAATGACTTTGATTTTTCCTCGTTTTATCATATCATCGATCAGATGTATGACGATTTTAGATCCTCTTATCTTTTTTAATTCGTCCAATGAGCCAGATAAAATCATGAAATCTGTATATCCAATTCGTCGGAGTTCATCAAATATATCAACCTTGAACTGAATAGTTGCCATGAGCATATTGGTATCTATAGCGATTTTCATAACTTTATTT
>WALQ01000051.1 GCA_015522745.1 Candidatus Aenigmatarchaeota archaeon | reverse complement strand
TCTGTATAGCCCGTGCCAACAGCGGTTGACGGGTCGTGGTCTATGTCAACGTCTATTTTTGGATAATATTTGTTGTTTCCTATTTGGACGTAATTTATCAAGTCGCTTGCGTTTATGTTTCCGCTTATTTTTTTCAACGAAATCAAAATCCGCCCGTTGTCTATGTAATACGAACTGCTGTCGTTGTATTCGTTTATTGCAAACCCGCCGGAAACGAGAACGTTTCCGAATTTCTTCGACGCTCCGGAATCTATTATTCTTGCGCGCGAGTAAAATCTATAAATTAAATTATTTCCGACAAGAACCATCGTTCCGCTTGGTATGTACACATCAACGTATTTCCTTGCACCAGTCGACTCTTGAAAGACGTACTTCGCTGCTGAGTATACGCTTTCCATTCCCGAAAGAGCCGTCTCGAAATTGGACGTCGAAATCATTTCATTTATTTTTGGCGATAGCGCCTGGTATGTGACTATCATTGTCGCAACGACAACTGCGGATATCAGGGTTGCAGATATTATAGCATTTCCTCTCATAGCATCACTTCGAAAATTCTATATCTTCAATTATGAAGTCGTCATTGCTTTTGAGTGTGAACGTTATGTCGTACGGGCGCTCGCCTTCCATGTGAAATTTCAACGAGCACTCCGGAAGGTTCGAGCCGCTTTCAACGAGCTCATCGTACCCCGTTAGCGTCGTGCCCTCCGAGAGAACGGACAAAGAGGTTCTTGGTTGCACGACTGCGTTGTAATCCTTCTGCACTATTTCTTTTATCAAATAATTTGTATCTATCGTAACGTGGTCGTTGACATCACCGTACTTGTAAAAAACAAATTTTATGTGGGGATTCTCAATAACGTAGTCGTCGGGTTCCTCATAGCAATCCACGTTTCCGCCGTTCGTCACGAGCATGTTGCCGCTTTCTTCGTGAATCGTTTCATCTTTGTTTGAATGTATTTTATAATACATGGAACGAGTTTCGTTGTTGATTATGAGAACGTTCGGGTTGTTTATGGAAAATTTCTTCGCTGCGCCGTACCCCTCGTAAACGAGGCTATCAATTGAACTGTCTATAGACGACAACGAAGATTTCATAATGTTGACTTTTGATTCTATTTTTATTCTACTCACCATAGGAGAAAGCGATGTGTATGTGAGAATTATTCCGGCTGTCACCATGGCAAAAACGAGGGCAAATGATATCAAATTGTCCATAAATTATGTTTTTCGGGGAAATATAAAAAGGTATCAATCACGTTGAGCGTATCATTCGATTCTCAAAAGTCAAGAGCATTGTATAACGTTTATTTCGATGAACCATTATTTGAACGTTCTGAGTTTTTTAGAATTTTATAGTGTTACCTCTTTCATTGGTTTCCGTATGATTATCTTTTTAAATTCTCACCCGAATTCAAATCATGGACAAAGAGGAAAGGATGGAGCTCGCCAAAAAATTCACGGAGCTCACTCTGAGAAAATACGGCCACATCATAAAGTCAGTCGTCGTCTTCGGCTCAACGGCTCGGGGCGACTTCAAGGACGACAGCGACATAGACATATTCGTGATTTACGACGACATATACCTGAAGAAATCGAACATCCCGCTCGAAACATTCGACAGCGACTTGAAGTCAATTGGAAAGAGCGTCAGCGAGCTCATTATGGTATCATCACCGTGGAGCATAATAGAGTTCATACGCGCCGTTCAGAATGGCTCCCCGATGGCAATAAACATAATGCGGGATGGGTGGGCGCTGTACGACAGCAGCATTTTCATAAACATGAAGAATCAGCTTCAACTCGGGAACATATACTGGACGTTTGAGCTCATCAAAAGCATGGTTTCCGTCTCGGACAACAACTTCAAGAGCGTTGAAGAGAGGAAAATAAAAATAGTCGCCGAAGACCTGTACTACGGTCTCGTCAACTTGGCTTTCGCGATACTCGTGCTTAGCGGAACGAACATTTCAGAGCGTTCGGAGGTCTCTGGCCACATTGAAGAGATTGTTAAAATCGCAGATCTCAACAACGAAGAGGCAAACACGCTCAGGGAAATAGTTAAATTCAGAGATGATTTCGAACACGGGAGAACCGAGAACGTCAGCAACGAAAAATTGGCCGAGCTCATTGAGCTCTCCAAGAAAATCAGGGAGAAGCTTCTCGATTGCGAGCGTGCGCTGTATGAGAAGCAAATTTCCATTCGACGGGAGCGATTGAAATCCCGGTTGGAGCAATTCAAGGAAGACCTAAAGGCAAAAGAATTCCTAGAGCGCATTTCAAACGCTGACTGGGCGGAGCTCGACCGCATAGAAGCCTATCTGGAATTCCTAAGGCTGAGAAAGTAATGTTACGTTGAGAACATTGAGAACCTGGTGCCCTGTTTAATCATCCAACTCAGTATGCTTATAGGTATGTAGTTCCCCGTAAACTCATTCCAAGCCTTCCTTATTTCAGGGTCGCTGTTCACAGCATCGAGAATCAACTTCAGCGACGGGTCTTGAGAAATTAAATTATGATCATTGACCCATACAATTATATAGGGCGATACAAACGACCCTCCTTCACTGTTTGTAATCTCACCGAAAAAGTTGTCACCCAATCCATCAAGCCAGCTTGCGGACATTCCCATAAGTGATTCTCTATATTTTCCCCCATTCAAGAGTTTGCCCGTGTATATACCGTCCTTCAAGAATATTCCACTATAAACATGGCCTCCTGTGAATTCCATGTGCTTATATGCCCACTCCGAAAACGCAACATCAGGCAACAGCAACGCTTTGAACACCCTTTTCACAAGCGCTTCATTGTTTTGGCATATTCCGGTGAATTGATAACCGTTGTTTGGGGTGAGAATATTCTCCGCTGTGTCCCACACCTTGTCAAAATCAACCTTCGGAAAATCGTACTTGTACTGCTCTGAGAATGATCGGGTGTCTTGCTTAACCTTCCCTTTAAGGTCGTAAGGAAGTTTATCAACTCCATCGAGTCCGTAATTTTGCTCAAATATGAGTATCACGTTTTTTGCCGCCTCCTTGTCGCTCGCGAAAAACGAGAAATTCTTGTTGTCGTAATACTTTTTGAGGACTTCTAACAATTCGTTCTCTTTGTTTGACGTGTCCCACAGCGCTTTTAGAAGAGTGTGGTAATCTTTCACGTACTTTGAGAAAAATTCTATGAATCCATTTTCTTCGTACCCGCCATGAACGTCAAACGTGAACAAGAGCTGTGGGAACAGATAATCCTCGAGCGCAAATTTGTTGCCGTATTTCTTCCTTATCTCGTTTATTTCTGATTCGCGCTTGAAGTAAGACGCAAAGTTCTTTTCGGAGTAATCGACCATGTTTGAGAACTCACCGTCCGCAAGCTTCTTCTGTATGTCCTTTATGCCAAGCTTTCCAATCTTTCTTCCATCCCAGTATTTTGTCGAGAATTTGTTGAGGCTCAAAAGCGACCGCGTGTCTGATATGTACGCCAAGAATGCTTTTGGGTGGTTGATTATCTCAGCACGTAGTTTCGGGTCCGCGTTTTTCAATATAGCAAATCCAAGCGTCGGGTCATTGTAGTAATTTTTCATGAGCGCCTGAAACACGTAATTGTCGAGTATCAATCTTCCGAGATCGCTCGCATTGACATAAACTTCCACGAAACGCTGCTTCATTTCGTCGACTATCTTATCATCGTCCGGCTTCTTTATCTGGGACAGGTACAAGTCAACGCGCGGACTTTCAGAAATTTCTTTTATCTTTTTCATATCGCGCTCATTTTTCAATTTTTTTATGTCTTCGTTGACCAATTGGTACAATCTCTTTATCTCGTCCGGGGTGAAATTCCTTTCCATGTACTTCTTCAATTTCTCCATTTCACTCTGAGATTTCTGATCTTTGAGTAGGTCGTACTTTGTCAAGAATCGTAGCACTGTTGTTACATGGTCCCCTGCCGTCTTTTTAAGAGCGTTGTTGTTTTTCATCGGAGGGACGTTATATGGGTAGTCCTCGACCGCTTTCTTTATCACCTTTGACGCCACGAGAAGCGATAGGTAGTCGTAATCAGAAACGTATTTCTGTATTACGTTTGATATGTAACTGATCTCATCATCGCTTTTTATCTGCTCGTACGGCGACTCGGAAACGCTCGTCTCAAGGCTCTTGTTGGCGACGTT
>WALQ01000050.1 GCA_015522745.1 Candidatus Aenigmatarchaeota archaeon | reverse complement strand
TCGCTCGTAAATGTCGTATCTTCCCGTTTCCACGTCTTTGAGTAGTCGAATTAATTTCATAATAATTGTTATTACTTAGAAGTATTTAAATAATTTATTCATATCTATCTTGCGATCAAATATATTGCTCCCGCGCCTATCATTAGAATCACGAGTGATTTCGTGACAAATTCCGTGAGCCCCTCTGCAAACACACTGACCTTTACATTCTTTCTGTTAACTTCCTCATTGTCGTTGAAGAGAATAACGTTTATGTCGTAAGTTCCCGCGCGCGCCGCATTGTTCATGTGAACTTCGGTTTCGTTTGATGAAAATCCGTTGGTTGGAATAGATATTGTGTCTCTGCCGCTCGAAACAAAGTTTATCCCAAACATAGTCAGCGGACTTGGATTGTTGTTGGACGAAAGTTCCAGCGCAAAGTTTTGTCTTGTGTCGTTTGGATTGTACACTTCCACGGTAAACATGTTCACATCGCTCTCATTTAGCGCGTATGAGAACGAATATGTTATGCGGCCGCCACTTTTTATGAGCAACCGGGGTGTGCAGTCTACATAGAAGTAATTCACGCTCGAATCGTCCCACCCGTCGGCACTGTCCGTCATGTTGACTTCAAGCGTGTACCACTTGTCGCACGCCAATTGCTTCGTCGATACATTGCCGTCGTACCCTTGGTCAAACGCGTTGTACAAAATCGTTCCGTTGTCAACTTTGGTTGTCATGTCCGTTCCTTCATAAACCGTGTAATTCGCAATGCAATTTGAGCACGTGTGTGCAACCCCATTCTTGTAAACTTTTCCGTACGCTATGAAATCCACGGCCTGACCGCGCGAGAAGTTTCCATAATATTGTCCATCAAGCTCAGCGAGCGGAACTTCATATTTGCTCGGCGCCGGTATGTAAACGACAGTTTCGAGACCATCGGTGAGTTGATAGGTCGCCGTCGCCGCTCCTGTGAGTGAATCGGACGTGGCAACCGCGGTGACGGTTGAATGGTACTTTGTAGTGTTTATTGGAACGAACCAGTATCCGTAATAGTCACCAAGATTTATTCCGCGCGATTTCACCAATTTTTGATAGTGTTGTTCGCAAGATTCTTCATTTTCACCATTTTTGAAAAATATTTTTCCATCAGAGCATTCTGCAAATTTTGGAAGGTAATTCTTCCAATATCCCCCGTGTTCGCCTAATTCGTTTTCGTGCTCAGAGCACATTCTCTGTGCCATATCTTCACACATATTTTCAAAATTATCATCTTCTTCAGAAAAATCTGACCATTTCACATCCGGTAATCTACGACCGTCCACAGTAACTTCATCTATTGTTGTGTCGGAACCACTTTTTTTAATCCAAACCCCCTTATCCCACTCACGGACAAATATTATTCCGTAAACAAATTCTTTTCTCTTTGGATAGTTGTCCGTAAGGACGAGCTTCACATCCAGCAATTTTTCCGTATCCGGTGGGTTCGGCTCATTGTTCGTGCATCCGTTCACGGCGTCGCAATATTGATTTTTCTGCAAATCGCAAACACTCAATTGGCATCCATCATCGTTGCAGCGAGCGTCACCATCTCCGCCGTAATAGCATTTTCCATTTTTCGTAGTTCCAGGTGATGGACAATAATCGTGCTGAGCTCCTGCACAAGAACCGCAATTGTCCGAGCAAGTGCCGCCGTAATAGCAATAATCACCATCTATGTAATGGCTACAGGAATAACCTGGTGGATCACACACTTCCCCCGAATCCAAATTTCCATTTCCACATAGATTACTTATACCTATGTTAACAGTGTCATACAGGCTATTTCCATCATGAGTAACCCAATCACCTTCCTCTGACCCAGGTGAAGACGGGGAATAATCACCGACTCTTAATTTACAGTTATCACATTCTTTGTCAGGAACATTCCACATATAGCTATTATCATCCAGAGGAAGGTTCCATGCCAAGAACTCCCACCCGGTTCCATTGTAAAATAGTATTCTTATCTTTCCGGTTTGAAGATTGTTGGATTTCCATTTGATTTCATAATTATCTTCTGATTGGATTATTTCTCCATTAGATGGCTGAGTAATTTTTATATGCGGTTCATTTGTTATTTTTATCTTTTGTACGCCTCTTCCGATCAACGAACCACTTGAATCATATCCATCCACATAAAGTGTAAATTCTTCCATATCGGTGTTTGGGCTTGGTGCAGTCCAATAAACAAATGAATAATCTATGTCATCGAGCGTTCCAATTTCATACTTATTTCCCTCAGAATCATACGCGTACACATCGTAATGGTCGAAATTATCAACTTCTCCATAATGCCTCCATGACACTTTATATGAATTCCCAGAAATAAGAACATCTCCATTTCGTGGGGTCAAGATTTCTATCCCCAACTTGGAGAAATCGAAAATCGATTGATTTACACTTTCTATATTTCTGACATTATCATCGCTATAATAGCAAACCTTTTTTGAACATACATTACTTTCACAGCTTGAAACGGTTCCTTGTAGTCCTTCCGTATACCCTGTTGTTCCGCAATTGTCAGCGGAATTGACGATTTTATAATAAGTATTATTGCAACCACTTCCTATGTCATGGCATGATAAAGAAAAGTCATAGTGATTCTCAGCCACATGATTGTAAGAATTTGCATTGATGGTGGTTTTCGGCGAATCGGCATCAACGCTCAAATTACCAATATAATCATACCCATGACCGTTGGATGCTTCATCATATTCGTACGACCATATTTTATAATTCTTTGAAATGTTTCCTGATGTGACAGGCCACCTTTCCTCTTCGTAACCAGATGAATATGATGTCAAATTTGTCGGCTCTTCTATGTTCAGATAATCATCATTGTACATATCATCCCTGTACCACCTTGATTGCAAGAACACGTGTGATTTTATTTCATTCCCACTTTCACATTTAGCAGTCCAAGAACATCCGCAATGATTAGGCGTGCATGAATAGTTTGTAAAAGATAGATATTGCGACTTCGGCCCAGAGCCAGCGTCCATATATTTTATTGTCTCAAAAAACATCTTATTTCCCTTTACCCAGCATATCCCATTGTTTGAATAATCACACCCGTCTATATGATATGAAATAAGTGTCGGGGGAATTTTGTCTATTTTTATTTCCTTTCTTTTCACGTCTTCCTGCCAATTATTGTTCTTGCTGTAATATCTGACAAATTTATCACAATTTGAACCAGATTGGCACGTCACTTGAAATGGAGTTGAATATAATTCATTTGGAGAGCATGTGTCTGAATCATCAACACAATAGTATGTTTCGCAGTTATCAGATGGTGAACAAGAAAGAGTCACGTTAACATTATGTTTTGACCACGTTCCGAATGAATATGAGTGTCCAGTTATTGCATCCACAGCGGTTGCTGTTGTCTCGGGTATATTGCACGTGTATCCATATTTCCAGTCTGATGCTGAATCTAACGCATAATCTACATAATATCTCGACTGGACATAATAATCACCACTCCCGTCAAAGCAATCTGATGAACTTATTTGGTGGGTGCAGGTTGTAGTGGTGTCATAGCAGTTTACATCGCAAGATTCTAACAATTTTTGTGTCTCCGTGCTGTTTGAATAGGCATATATTTGTAAAGAACACTTGGAGTACCCAACAATAGATATTAAGCTAATCAACATTAAAACTACGACAACCCTCTTATCCACTTTCATGCCCTCACCGAACTTTAAATATATTTTGTTTAATCACGTATATAAAAATTTTCCAGTACGCTTTTGCATAATCTTTTACTGTTATCAAGTAGAAAGATATCGACCCGTGGATAAGAAGTGTCAAAAGAACGCCGAAAAAGGCGAACGGGCCAAATGGAAACGTTTGCGATATTTTTATGTATTTGAACTTCAACTTTCCTTTTTTTCTGAGCTCCTTTAATTCGCCAATGGTTTTTTTATCAAGGACGTGTATTCCGTTAACCGACTTTATGCTGTGCCTAACCAAAGAACGCGTATTGAAAATGACAAAATCCTCAGCAATGTATCCACGCTTCGTCTTCTTAAGCAATTGGGATGGCATCATTCCAGGCTGTAGATCATCTATCTTTATTGGAGTCGAGAATGAGAAGTTCATAAAGTACACGAGTGTTAGATTGAGTAATTGAAAGTACAGTATGTTCTCAAAAAAGTTTATGTAAAATGATGGTGTTAGCAATTCCTTCCACTGAAGAATTATTCTTATCAATGAACCGGCGTAAGCTATCTTATCTGTTGGTATGTTGAAGTAGTTGAACGCTTGGAATATGAGTATGAATATGAGCATGCTTTCAAACTTCCCAAAATGGACTCCTGTGAGGGATAAAAAATACTGAATCAAATAAAAGAGACCAAAGATGGAAATGGAAATATTAAACATATTTTTTGGAGACAGACGACTCTTCGCCATTTTAAAGAACATTTTCATATTTACCGTCTTCAGAGACATCAGTATTACAACTAATGTCGCCGGAACGAATATGTTTGCAAGCAGCGCTATCGACGGAAAAACCTTTGAAACACCGTACCTGTAAAAATCCATGGGAACGATCGCAGAGTACGCTATAAGAAGTTTGGCATCTCCTGGTGAGAGAAGTCCAATCATGTACAGGCCGAATACCAATGCAAACATTATTCCAACATTCTCGAAAAAAACAGCCCTGAACTTTGGAATATTTATCAGAGCTCCGATAACTATTGCGATAACGACATCAGCATTCTTTATCTTTCCGTATTTAATGTCCGTGAAAGACGTCCTAATTCCAAATAAAATAGCCGGTATCGCGAGAAGATAATCAAACATATTTAAATTTATTATCCGAATATTTAAATCATTGGGGTGATTTCATGGAAAATGAAGAGTCAAAAGTCGAATTTATCGACAACATAGAAGTTCACAAGGATGAAGGATACGTTGTGGTTTCCGTAAATCCTAAAATATACAGCCTTCCCGTCGTTTACGCCGCCGCGTACGTGATGATAGACCGAGCATATGTCATTCTCGACGGAGAGCCAAACGAGGAAATCCTGGTGAAGCTCAGGCCGAAGCAAAGTGGGTATGATCTTGAAAAGCTCGGCCGTGAGATGAATGAGGAGCTCCTCAACTATTCAGTTTACATGGTCCAATCCGTCCAAAACAAGGAAATACGTGATGCAATCATGAAGCGCGCCATGGAAACGCACGAGGGTGATTGATGTGGATGACATATTCGTAGAAGACGGAGAGGCAAAAATAACGCTCAACGGCAAGTTCTATGACATTCGAGCGGTTTTAAAGGCAGGACAGAAAATGGACAATGACTTCTTTGTTCTCGTTGACGGAGACCCAACGGATGTAATACTCATTACAATGAAGCCTAAGCGAGACGTCGATGCGGAAAAAGGAGCATACGAATTCCTAAACGTCCTTCTTGGCGAGATGAAAGAGTTGGTGTGAATGGTGGACACTTATTTCACAGACCATCCACTTGAAAGCACAAAGTATTCGATAATGAATTACAATACGTATAAATACGACAAAGACCACATACTCATAACCACAGACACCGGAGCTTGGGTCGTCCTAAACGACAGGGAGTACAAGCTCTTGAGAACCATGCAGCTTGAGAAGAACAAAAATCTTTTTTCAATCCTAGAAGACAAGGGAATCATAATAACAAAGAGAAACTACAACAAAATAATTGAGAACACAAGAACCCGACTCTATCATCTTTTCAATGGAATCACGTTGCACATAGTCGTACCGACATTGCGATGCAATTTGAAATGCGTGTATTGCCAGGCAAAATCTCGACCCCTGGACATGAAAGAGTACGATATGAGCGAAGACACAGCAAGAAAGGTTGTTGATTTCATATTTCAAAGCCCGTCCAAATATTATACTATAGAGTTTCAAGGTGGTGAGCCAACGGCGAACTTCGACATCGTGAAGTTCATCGTTGAATACGCAAAAGAAAAAAACGGTTCTAACAGTCCTAGCGACGGGTGGTTCTTCGGTGAAAAATCAATTTCATTTCGCATCGTGACAAATCTCACACTAATGGATGATGAGAAATTTGATTTCATAAAGAAGAATCAAATGGAAGTAAATACGTCTCTCGACGGACCAAAATTCCTTCACAACAAAAACAGGCCATCGGAAAGCTATGACAAAGTAGTTAGATGGATAAAGGAATTGAAAGATTATAGATTCTTCTCGGGCGCAATAGCAACCGTAACCCGAGAGTCGTTGAAGTATCCGAAGGAAATCGTTGATGAGTATCTATCTCTTGGTCTCAAATCAATAAAGCTCCGTCATCTCAACGTCACTGGTATGGCGGCTGAAAAGTGGGAGAAAATTGGGTACACGTGGAAAGAATATGTTGATTTTTGGAAAAAGTATATGGAGTATTTATTTGAAGTCAACAAGGAGAAAACAATTAAAGATGTTGACACGAGTCTCATAGCGAAACGGATATTATTTTTGAAGCCACCACTAAATACGTGTATAGGGGCCCCGTGTGGTGCGGGAATAACCCAGGCAGCGTATGACCAAAACGGAAACATATTCATATGCGATGAATCCCGTGGAAACGACACATTCAAAATAGGAGACGTGACTCAAAGTTACAAAGACGTATTCACTTCCAACGACGTCTTGCAATTCATTGGAAACAGTTCGATGGCTGCAACGCTTGCAGATGCGTCGCCTTGGCATCCGTACGTATCGCCATGCCTCGTGAGCACTTACGGCCAAACAGGAACGCTTATTCCAAAGCTTCCGACAGACTTCGTCTGGAAAATACGCACCGAGCAGGCAAAATACATCTTTGAAAAGATAATATACGACAAGGAAAAACGCGACATACTTTTCAAATGGGCCGGAGCTCAGTGATTATGGCATATTGTCATATATATCATAAACACGTTTCTCTATGTGACTTTCTTTGAGGTTCCATTTAAACAATTCTTCCTTCTCTTCCATAGTGAGCGGTATTCTCACAACTTGAGGTGTGCCGTCTATCGCCGGAAATTCGGCGAATATTGCAGTGTCGGGGTATCTCATAGGGTCATCACTATACATAATAACTTTTCCATCTCTGATGAATCCTGGTTGGCGATGGATAGAGTAATCATATCCTTGCGGATGAGTCACCATAAATCTCATAGGAATGTATCCTTTAGCTCTCAACCCGTCGTAAGATACCATACATATTGCTACACACGTTGCAGGCGACTTACCATTCTTCTGAACATTCTGAACAAAGGCATTGGTGCTTCCATTTGCATAAGTCTTTGCTTTAATTTCCTTGCCATATGCATCCATTTCTATTGGTCTTGCGTCCATTCCTAATTGTGCGTGTCGGCTGACCCAATTAAGTATGCCGGTTTCATTCAAATGATGAATATTATCCCCAAGCCATTTAAGCGTTTCCGGACTCGTGAAGTCAAATGCATAATCGTATTTATTCAATTTTCCATCGAATCCGTGAAACATTTGATATGTGTCTTCTGAAAAGAGTGGCTCGTTGTTTTTCGTGTTCTGCCTGTTTGTCAAGAGAAGTGCTTCCAATAAAGTATTTACCTTATCATTATATTTTACCATATACTTGTAAAGTTCATCCAAGTCGTTCAATTCAATGGACTTTGTTTCATCATCGACTATGTTATATATTGTCGCCTCCGTCATCGATTCGGCTAAACCTATTAGATCTTGCCTCTGAAATTCATTGTCCTTTGTCAGGTGTGTGAGAAGCAATAAAGGTATGTTTCCTTTGGGTATATTTGTCGTTATTATTCCTGGAAACACGCTCTTTCTTCCGTATACCGCAGACATATTTACATATCTTTTAATTTTGTCTTCATTTTCTTTCTTTTCCGCGTACCCACTAACTCTCAGATTGAGCCCCAACTCTTTGGCAATGTCCTTCGGTATTCTAACTTCAATGCCATCCGGCCCAAACGCATATTTTATATTAAAAGTCTTCACCCTTCTTTCGATGTAAATTCCCTTATCCTTGTCAAAAACAGTACGATAGACGGCCGCGTTCGCCTCACCATTTTCAAACACTATGTTCACAAAATCATTCGTCTTGCTACCGAATATATCTAGATGATATCTGACATCATTCAATGGTTTTCCTTTTGTTTTCATGAAGAAATCAACGTCACCGTCTTTTTCGTACGCCAAGTATATCCTATTTAGCTTCGCGCCATCTGGAACACTAAACCCATAATAATCTTTGTCTAGCCATGTTTTTTCTATCGTTTCATAAGGATGTATCTTTTTCCAGTCGTCAAATTTTCCATCTATTTTTATTGCTCCATCATCAATCTTGCGTTTTTCAAAATCTTTCATTCTTTCTTCATTGACTTTTCTTGTATTTCCGAGTTTTTCTATCAACTTGAATCCGTGTTTCATTTCCGATGATCTTTCACCCGACCCATCGCTGCGTTTAACAAGCCCTTCAACATCTTCTATTGCTTCTACATCTGACACGGTTTTGGCACTTACCGTATCTTTTTCACTGTCCCCCAGCCCAGGAACAACATCATTCATAACCGTTGAATAATACTCTACAATTTTATCAATATCCTCCGATGTAACTGTACCAGAAAGGTATTTGCTTATAAATATTTTTTCTTCATCGGAAAGTTTACCGTCTTCCAATCCCATTCTGTGTTTAATCAAATACATTATCTTCTCTGGGTCATTGCCTTTAAGGATACCTAAATATTCTTCCAGTGTTTCCTCATCGTTGGTGAGAGTCCACAAATTCTTTATATTTTCACGAAGACCATTCTTTTCTATCATATCGTTGAAATCATACTCTATTTTATCCGGATATCCATAAGTATTTGGATTGTTCGGATCCGTCTTTATCTTGTATTCATCGCCGTCATTAACCCCATCAGTATCAGTATCGGGATCCAATGGATTTGAAGTGTAATGCTCAGTTTTTCCGTTTGAAACGACATCCCACCCATTTACTTCGGTTCCATCTTCTATTCCATCAGTATCAGTATCGGAATTGTTCGGATTAGTACCGACTTTCCACTCTTGAACGTACGTGAGGTCATCCTCATCTTTATCCTTATTTGGATACGCCTGCCAGATCCACACGGCGACCTTCCCTCTGGTAGCCGGGCTGTTTGGTTCGAGATGACCATTTGGCACAATGACATTCAAGGCATCCGTATCATTTGGAAACAAACCTTCCTGCAAAGCACCCTCAATTATACTATAATACCACTTTCCTGGATCGACGTCATTGAACGTGTCACTCACACTCTTTTCGGGAGACCCGTATTTATTTAAAGCGCGCAGCGCCATCGTTATTGCCTCTGCGTTCGTGACATTGTTGTTCGGCCTGAACGTTCCATCCGGGTAACCTTTTACTAGACCGGCCGCCGCCGCACGTTCAACATACGGATAGTACCATTTGCCTTTTTCGACGTCTTTGAATTCCACGTTTGATGTTGTTGTTATATTAAATTCCTTCACGAGCATTGTCGCCAACTCCGCGCGCGTGATTTTTCTCTCGGGCTTGAACGAGCCGTCGGTGTAGCCTTGAACAACACCCGCATCAAGAAGCGCATCTCTGTATGGTTGTAGCGGGTCGGAGCCCGGCCATTGAGCATCATCAGAAAAAGTCTTGTACCACTGTGGATCCGTCTGGGTGGAAGATGCGACTGCAAAATGATTTGACATAGGTGAAAGTGCAAGCGCAAAAATAGTAGCTGCCGTCCCTAGTGCTTTAGAAATTAGTAATGGATTATTAGTTTTTCTTTCATTTTTATTACGATGCCCAAGCAAAGCAGTGTGATATTTGAAGAAATCTAGCATATAATTTAATACTTTTTTAGCATCATCTATTTTGCTTTTTTTACCTTGATTGCTTGCAATATAAATAACATTCTTTCCAACTTTCTTCTGCGAGATGTTGAAAGAAGTCTCTATCAGTCCTTTGTCATAATAATCGTAATTATCTTCATCTCTAAGTAAGATTATTTTCTTCCCGTCTTCTGTCTTGTACTCAAACGGACTCCACTTTCCAGCGGCGAAATTCTCGAGCGTCCTCAAAAGCACGTCTGCCATAAAATAATTTGCTACTATTAAGTATTTAAAATTTTAGATAGTCGATATGACCTAGATAAATAAAATTTGCCTAATAATACAGTTTCCCCGTATCAATGTCGTAAACTGCATAAAAAACGCTCGCTTTCGGCTTTCCTGGAAGACAGGATATTCCGTTTGGGACTTTGCCTTCCGGAAGGCACTGGGCCACTATGGCGATGTAATGGTTAACACTGTTCGGAACGGGTTCGTTTAACGGGAAGAAGCAATCATTCTTCTTTCGTATTGCCGAATCTATCAATGCCGCATCGCTCTCCGAGCAGTTGGAAAATTTGAAGTAATAATAATTAGTGAAATCATATCGCGGGCCTTTATGGCACTTTATGCTAAAATGGTCGTCTTTTTTTGTTATCTCAAACTCCGCTATGATCGAATTTTCTGGCGAGAATTCGCATTCCTGGACGCCATAATCCGTCTGGACGCGCCAATTCTGTGAATATGAAAATGTTGCTGCCGAGTATAAATCCGCTGGCTTGTTGAATACGTAGGAAACTCCGAGTATGAGCACAACAACCGAAAGCGCAATCAATATGCCATAGTATTTCATCGGAACACCAAAAATATTTGAATTTTACATATTAAAATGTTTTTGCTACCACGGTTCTTTTCCACCAAATGTCTTGTAGCAAAAACTGCATGGTGATGCGGTGATTCGCGGTTTCACCCATGCCGAAAGTTTGCCCATCTTTCTTGACACAAACTCGTTTCTGATTTTTTCATTCATCTTTATGGATTCTTCGAGCGTATGCGTCCTCAAGTCAACGAGCTCCGTGTCCAAAAACGATATGAAATGGCAGAATGAAAGATATCCGTGGGAGTTTATGAAAATCCGCAGATTTCTCAAATATGTGCAATTCCCAGATGGATTTTCAAATGTTATTGTTTTGTGTATTCCGTTGTTTCTGAATCTGTCTATCGTCTCCGTAGCGAATCTCTTTTGATAATCCGTCATACTGTGGCCAAATGACTCGAATGGAACGAATGGGACCCCATATTTCCTGGCAATATTTAGTATGCTTTCGAGCTTGTTATAATTATGAGCATTTACCCTTGTGAGTATGCTGAATCTTATTCCGTTTGACTTCAAGAATTCAAAAGCGTCAAATGTGTCATCGAGAACGCCTGGCGCCATTAGAAAGTCATTGTCATTGTCCACGCTATCAAGGAAGAACGCAAAGCTGACATTTTTAGTAAATTCCTTTATTGGTTTTATTTTCTCCATAAATTTGTACCCATTTGTTACTATGTTCACCACAAATTTTCTCGAAGTCAACTCTTCGACAGCATCCCTTATCTTAGAATAGAGCATCGGATCTCCATTCCACCCGAGCTCCCAAACCTTTATTGGATTTTGCATTTCATCATTTTCTTTGAGTATTTTTCTGAATAATTCGTAGTCGAGCTCCTGGAATTCTCTGTGAAATTTGTTCAGCGGGCAGTTTAGACAACCGCGAGCATTTCCCCTTGAAAAATCTTCATATATCTTGCAACGGTTCGTGAGCTCAACTACGGCGACTTCTATTGACATGTTTTTTCACCATCACAATATTTTGTTTTTCTTATTTATGT
>WALQ01000049.1 GCA_015522745.1 Candidatus Aenigmatarchaeota archaeon | reverse complement strand
CAGAGAGCGTGTTCAATCCAGGATACACATGGGATGTTTCAATAACCTCTCTAGACAGCACTCATTTCGCAATCGCCTATGAAGATAGTTCAAATTCAAATTACGGCACAACAATCGTCGGCCACTTTACGGGTTCTTCAATAGCTTGGGACACACCAGAAAGCGTGTTCAATCCAGGATACACACAATACATTTCAATAACTTCCCTCAACAGCACCCATTTCGCAATCGAATACGAAGATAAATCAAACTCACAATCACCAAACAACAAGGTAATAATTGGATATGGTGATTTTATCCAACCAACGACATCTGTCTCCGCGATAAAATCTGATTCGTCTACATACACTTTCAACACTTGGACAAATAGCCCATATGTAAACATCACGCTTTCTTGCGTGGACATAGGGAGCGGTTGTAACAAAACATACTATTGTATAGGTGAGTCGTGTGATCCGACAACAGAGTACTCAGGAACAATTCAAATCAACACGGAAGGAGTTTCGTATTTGAGATACTACAGCACGGACAACGTTGGCAACAACGAATCGGTTCAAACGAAAATCGTAAAAATAGACACCCAAAACCCTTCACTCTCTCTCGATTCTCCTCAAAACACGACGTACAATTCACCGAACATAAATCTCAACTACACCGCAACCGACAGTGATCTCGATTCCTGCTGGTATGAACTCGATTCAACCACATACAATCTTGTTAATTGCCAAAACGCATCAATTTACGTCCACAGCGGCCATCACGTCCTGACGCTCTACGCAAACGACTCGGCAGGCAATGAAAATTCGACAACAGTCGGATTCACTGCAAATTACAAACTTTATTACGACAACGGCAATTGGACATCGGAAGTCAAAAGAATAAACGGCGTTCTTTGGTACATCTACGTCGACTCGACCGTTCCAGAGAACACGTCGCTGAAGACGTACTACCGCGTCGGCAATGTCTCCGTTCCGGACGCCACTTGGACGGATTGGACAGAATTCACAAGCGGCCAGAAGCTCGGCGTTTCGACGAAGTATGTTCAGCTCCTTCTTGAGCTCAGCACAAGCGACGAGACGGTGAGCCCGAAGGTTTCAAGGATCAGGATTGTGTATGGATGAGAAAGTTGAATGAAATTCGAGCGGAAGTTCTCTTTACAAAGCCGGTGTTTCAAAGACAGTTCATTTAGGAGACCGTAGGTGGTTCAAATTCATATGGACCGACCGGGATTTGAACCCGGAATCTCCGCCTTGCGAAGGCGGCGTCCTACCAGATTAGACCATCGGCCCTTTTCAGCACTCTACAACGTAGTCAAAGTAATCGTCCCACGGATTCTCGAGCTCCATCATCTCGTCAATCGTGAGGTGCTCGAAATACCTCCTGAATGGGCGCATCGAATTTCCATGCGCCGATATGGCCACGTTGACTTTGTGCCTTTTCATAAATTTGATGAGATCTTTTATAAAACTTTTCACCCTCCCCTCAACGTCTTTTATGCTCTCTCCTCCGGGTGGCGGAAAGTCGTAGCTCCTGTGGTACGTATCGTAAAGCACTTTTCCGTAGTTCTTTATGAAAAACGCGTGCGTCATTCCCTGGAGGTATCCGTACGAGCGCTCTATTATCCTGTCGTCTTCAAACACGTTTTGGCATTCCGGGTGGTAATTGAGAACGATATCGAGCGTCTCCTTTGACCTTGAAAGGTGGGAGTGAAACGCAACGTCAATGCGCTTGTTCTTCAACTTTTGAGCCACTTTCTCGGCGTCCTTGCGGCCCCTTTTCGTGAGCTTCGAATCCTTCCATCCCGTGAAAATCTTGTTCTTGTTGAAATATGTCTGACCGTGGCGGAACAGGTATATGTGACACTTCATATTTTTCCCCTCCGCTTGAGCTCATTTATTATAATCTCAACTATTTGCTCCGGCGACTTGTCTGACGTGTCTATGACAATGTCCGCATCCCTCTCTTGGTCTGATGGGTGGAATCCGTACAAGTCGTAGAAGTTCTTCTCCTCGAGCTCATCTTTCTTTTTTAGGACGTCAAGTGCCTCTTCGATTGAGATCCCGTCACGCTTTGCGACGCGCTCTGCGCGGATGCCCTGTGGCGCCTTGAGATAAACTTTCAGGTCGGCGTTCTTTATCATTCTTATGCCAAGTTTCGAGTCGATGACCACGTTCCCGCGCTCCGCCGCCTCCACCTGCATTTCGTCAAGGCGTTCGTGGAGCGACTTGCTCTTGCCCTCGGACGTCGAGAAGAACTTCGCCACGGCCTCCGTCTCTTTTGATGACATTTTCTTTGCTATCTCCTTGTACTTCAACCCGACGGAGAAAAATTCGAGGCCGAGCTTTTCGGCGAGCGTTCGCGCCGTTGTGGTTGAACCACACGTCGACTGTCCGGAAATCACGATTACAACCATTTCACTCCCTCCATATTTTTGAAAAGTATTCCTCAAAACGCCTTGCAACGTCTTTTGAGTATATGACGACGGACGCCTCGTGGTTTTTCTCAAGGGCGTAGTAGCTCCAATTTGTTGAACCAACGACGACAATCTTTCCGTCGATTATTATAATTTTGACATGAGTGGTTATATTCTTTTCGTCCAGCTTTGCGTCTATGCCGTGCGAACGAAGAAGCGATATCGTGTCATTTGCGTGCCTGTCGTACTCATCGACAATTGCGCGCACCTTCACGCCGCGCTCGGACGCGTCTATCAAATCGTTGACGAGCTCGTTCTCATGACTGTCCGGATACGTTGGGTAGTACTTTAATTCAAACATTGCGATGTCAATCGTGCTGTTTGCCGAGCGCAAGAGTCGGTCAACGTATGTGAAGTATGCTCGATCGAAGAGGGTCACAGTTTCGTTGGGGCAGAATACGTTTCGGTAGTAGAATACGTAAGATGCGTATGAGCCGACTGCGATGCCGATCACGATTCCAAGCGAAATCACTGCGAGCGTCTTTGAGCTTTTCATACGTTAAGTTCACGGGAAAATTATTTATTTTTAAACTGTTCGGGCAAATCTAATTATGAAGCATTCGAAGAAAATAATACTTGCGATGCTTATCATAACCGTTTTCATACTTATCGTCGCGGGGAGCTCACTTTACGTTCAATACCACGTTGAGACGGGGAACGTCTGTGGATGTGCCATACCGCTGTACTTGTTCGTTCCATTCCTCTCTTCGCTCGGGCTCTTCATAGGGGTGCTCGTTTACTACCTCATTTTTGTCAAGATGGAGACGAAAGGGGACTTTGTCAAGGAGAATTTGGATAAAATTCTTATGCTTCTTCCGCCAGGCGAGCGTGCGGTCGTTAGAATACTCGTCCGCGGGCCGACGACCCAGTCGAAGATAATGCGCGAAACGAAGTTCGACAAGGTCAAGACGTTCCGAACGATAAAGAGGCTTGAGCTCCGCGGACTCGTGAAGCGTGAGCGCTACGGGAAGACGTACATCGTGAAACTCTCGGATGATATGGAAAAACTGCTTCTGTAATAGCTTAAATACTTTTTGCGCATATGAGTAATTAGTGTTTTTATGTCGAGACCCAGAAAACTTCGCCGATTGTACGAGCTCCCTAAGACCGACTATTTCAAGCC
>WALQ01000048.1 GCA_015522745.1 Candidatus Aenigmatarchaeota archaeon | reverse complement strand
TTTTTCCCCAATGTCTTTTTGAATGGAGGCTTTTTGTCCCTTCGTTAAAACAGATGAAATGAGATACAGACCTGTCAAGCGATATTCAAGACCAATTACATTCTGCTGAGAAAGCATGAGAGCCCAATCTTTCAGAACCTGTTTTGGTATGCCGAGTTCTTTTGACGCTTCCGACAAGGATAATGATCCCTTCTGCCTGACAAGCTCTATTAATTTGTCAACTCCGGTTTTGATAGTCCCCTCCATAAATATATAATGGATTTCGTTGTTTATATTATTTTATGACATTCTCTTTTCGTCAATTTGGAAAAAAATTCCGTTCGGATAAATAAGTTTTATATACTATATGGTATAATATTTATATAGCACTTATTGGTGGGGATGATTAAATGAGAAAAATCGTTGTTTTTGCACTGATGTCTGTTGTTATAATTTCGTCTGTTTCTTTTGCGTTCGCATATTCCGTTTCTCCAGTTAAGGTTGATACTGAACCGGGTGTTGCTGCAAGTGTTATTGCTCATATAACCTCCACAGAGAATGATACCTTTTTGATAGTTCCTCTACGATGGTCATCGTGGGTCTTCCCGGAAAAGTACTATGTTTCTGTTGTATCTGGAGAGCCAACGGCAATTCCTGTGAAGATAATACCATTTGAAGATGTCATACCCGGAACGTACACGGTCATGATAAATGGATATTCGGTGAACTCTGGAAAGATGTACAACGGTCCCGTCATAGTTCACATTTCAAAGGCGTATTTCGTCAAGATAAACTCGCTTTACATCTACGGACAGGCGGTCCCATTGAGCAACCTGACGGTCATTGCTCGGTTGAAGAACTATGGCACTAAGTCGACAGATGTGAGGGTGGATAAAAAGGTTTATGCGAATGGTGAGCTCACCCATTCGAATTTCACGACAATCTCATTGAATCCGGGAGAAGAAAGGAATGTGTCGTTTACATTCGAACTCCCAGTGGGAGCGCATGGGGCATACACCTTCGACATTGTTGCGAGCAGTGGCCCCAAAATTTTCTCGGAAAAGAAAGAAAGTGTGTCTGTGGAAAGCAAGGCAATAATAGACAGGATGGAAGTTCCATACAACATAATATTTACATCGGGGAAGAAGATAGTTGTCAAAAATCTTGGAAACATTCCAAAAACATTTGAATACTCAAAAAGCTTCTCCAAATTTGCTATGAATGTTCTTCTTACAAACGGCAATGTCCGCGAAAACGACGTTTCGTGGAAAATTGTGTTGAATCCTGGTGATGAGTATACCCTATATTATAAGGTCAATTACTTCCCTTATGTTCTGCTTCTCATAGTTCTAGCTGTCATAGCATGGTATATAACGACAAGGACACAAATGATACGTGTAAGTAAGCGCATCGTAAAAAAAGATGGTGCCATATCAGTTCTCATCGAAATAGACAACTCGACTGGACGTGAGATAAAATCCATAACAGTAAAGGATACAATGATACCCATATTCAAAATACTTCCGCATGAGTACGGACCATTATTCAAAGTTAGAAAGAAAAAGAGCAACTTTGAGATTGTGTGGAATATACCTTCAATGACTTCAGGAGAGCAAAGAATACTGAGTTATGATGCCCACGAGGTCATAGGCGTTCATGGAGATATAGAATTCGGTCCTGCGGAAATAATGTACAAGATAAAAGGAAAGACAATGAAAGTGACGACTGGCGGCGCGTCCGTTAGGATGGAGTCCGAGTAAAAGCCCTTTAGAAAAGGGTTTTATCCGAAAAGCCCTTTCTTGAAAGAAAAGCTCTTCTTAAAAAGAAGAGTTTTATCAGAAGAAACAAAAAAGTTTCTTTTCCGAAAAACTTCTTTAGAAAAGAAGTTTTACCAAGAAAGAGACCATCTTAGAAAGAGCTTTCTTCTTTTCCGCTAGAGCGAAGCCCTCTTAAGAAGAGCGCTTTAGCGGAGAAACCAAAAAAGTTCTTTCGCCTAAAGGCCTTTCTTTTGAAGAAAGGCCTTTTGTGGGCCCACCCGGATTTGAACCGGGGTCTGAAGCTCCCTAAGCTCCGATGCTAACCAAGCTACACCATGGGCCCGTGTCAGTCCGCGTGAAACCATTCTCCGGATATCAAATAGGCGTTCATCTTTCCGAGCTCCGCGAGTTTCGGAAAAACGTCGCGCTCCAATGATCCGGTCGGCTTTATGAAGTCAAAAATCTCCTTTCGGAATGCGTATATTCCGGCGTTGGAGTAGAACGAGGGTTTCTTCGGTTTGTACTCGAATTTCACTATGCGCGTTCCCTCGATGAATATGGAATCCTTTGAATGACGGACGTCTGTGGTCGTCACGGCAACGGTGGCGGTTGCTTTTGAGCTCATATGGAATTTTATGAGCTTCCTCAAGTCGAAGTCGAAGTACACGTCGCCTGATGCGACAAGTACGTTCTCTCGTCTTTTCAGTTTGTAAAGAGCTCCCGATGTTCCATGTGAATCATCTGAAATGAACGATATGTCGGCGGAGATGTTCTCGTTGGACAGGATTTTTGAGATTTCGTTTATGATTTCACTCGATATGATGTAAATTTTTGTGATGCCGGCCATCTCCATTCTTCGCACGCAGTTGAGTATGAGCGGCGTTCCGTTGTATTTCGCGAGCGGCTTAAACGTGTTCCTGTACACAAGGCGTTCTTTCGGGCCCCCGGCAAGTATGACGCCTGTGGTTATAGACGACTCGGAATTTTTCCTTATGAGGTATTCTATTGCTTGAGAGCGGTTTCTTATCGTTTTTCCATCTATGAGTGAATTGAGCTCATTAAGAAGTTCATTATCAATTGATACTGATATCTTCTTCTTCATAATGAGCTATTAAAATTAATATTTAAATTTGTTATTTATTTTTATTATAAAGGTGGTTGAGTGGATTACAATACTTTTCCGGATAAAATTGAACCCGTCAGCGTTAACGAGCAAATTCTCGACGCGGTGATGGACAACGACATGAACGTTGTTCTCGCTCTTATAACGGCCACGAAGCCGGACTTCTACAAGCAATGGTCGCTCATACCGGCTGCCGAGGAAAAGAGAATACCTCTCTTCGTCATAAATACGGGTCAGCACTTCGACCAGATTCTCGGCTACGGACTGAAGGAATTTGGCATAGACAAAAAAATTGCTTTCAACATGAACATACGCGGCGATCTGCTTCAAAAATCATACGAGCTCATTTCGAAGGCGGGGTGGATATCGCGCTACTTGAAAAAGAGATACCCGAATAAAAAAGTCATTCCCATAGTTCACGGGGACACGCTCGTTGCGGGGATGTTTCCGATAGGTTGGGCTTTCGGGCGGAACGAGTTCGTCGCTCAAAATGAATCCGGCTTGCGCTCAATGTACCCGAAAGTGGATTACCAAAAAATAATCTCGACTATGGACTTTGGTTCGTTCATAGATGGTCAGTGGAACGGCCACTGGGACATTCTTAGGAACGAACCCTTCCCCGAGCAGGTGGACACGTTCATAGCAGGTGCATTGTCCAAATTCCATTTCGCTCCGCGTCCGATTAACAAGGAGCACCTTCTCCGTGAGGGATATCCTGAGAAGGACATATTCGTTGTCGGAAATTCAATAGTCGATGCGCTTGAGCTCAAGAAAAAGGAGCCGGTTTCGCAGAGCGTCTTTGACGTTTATCCGGAGCTCGAAAAGCACGATGATTGGATTCGTGTGGACTTCCACAGGCGCGGAAACCTCACGGGTTCGAGATTCGCCGCAATGGTAGGCGGGGTGATGGACCTCGTGCGCGAGGGTTACAATGTCGTTTTCATAGAGATGAACGCAACAAGGGAAGCGCTCATAAAGCACGACCTTCGCGACAAACTCGTTTCAATGGCCGAGAAATACGACAATTTTGTCTTCACAGGATTGTGGCCACAGTACGCTCACGTGGTAGAATTTCTCGAGTCCGGCAGGTGCTTCGCTGAACTCACAGACAGCGGTTCAATGCAAGAGGAGCTCAATGAGTTGCAAAAGCCACTATGTCTCACCGCGCGGTTCAATACGGACCGTTCGGAGACAGTTTTCAATGCGCACACGAACTTGATCGTGCCTCCCATAACGCGCGATTTCGTCTTCGGTATGGTTGATTATATTTATAAAAACCCTGAGGTGAGGTCAAAGATGAAGAGCGGAAAGAAGCTCTATGGGCGCGATGTGGGACGGAGGATAATGACCGTGTTCAAGAAGCTCATAGACGACGGACTGTACACGTTTGATTGGGCTCACGAGGCAATCGGATTCCCGCACGAAAGCGACGAGTTCAAATTCCTCTGATTATATCGATGTTTTGTTGTACTGAAGCGTGGCGCAGAGAAAGCTTGAAATGTACATTGAATAAAGATGGTCGTCCGGCACTATGCTGTCCGTGAAGTTGCTTTCTATTATAACTTTCTCGGTGTTGCCAGCGCAAAGATCGGGCGTTACAAGGCGAACGTACTTTTTCGGCTGGATGTAATCGCAACTTTGGCCGTACGGGTCCTTGAAATTACTCAGCGTTCCGTAGAATTTTTTGTCCGCATACACGCTTATTTGATTGCATTTGATCGTTTTCGTTCCATTGTTGTACACGAGGAGAATGCACGAGCCGTTCACGCACCCGCCGAAATCGATTATCACGGGTTTCGATATGTTTGGGTAGACAAGAACCGTTTTCTCCGGCTTGTTTGCGACTATGAGCATCAACACGAGCAGCACGAGTATTATTACTCCCTCAATGTCTATTTTCATTTCTCCATCGCCTTGAAACTATTACAAACAGTTGAACTATTGCCATCAAGCTCAGAAGGCCGTTGACTATGGCAAACGGAAGGTCGCGTATGTCGAGAGCGTGCACGAACAAAAGAACCGACCCAAGCAGATAGAGAAGAACGAACTTCACGTCAAGGCCGCGTATGTCCTTCGAGATTATCGTGCGCTCTATTTCAGGTATCCATGATATTGCGATGACTATGGCCCCTATGAGTCCGAAATTCATTGAAACACCAAATATATATTGATTCAATTTATATAAATTGAATACAAGAATCAATTGGTGGTCCCATGTCGCGCGAAAAGGATGCTGAAAAAATAAAACTCTTGAAAATGGAGCGTGAGCTCAGCAAAATGAAAGAGGAGGTGGCGTTGCTTGAAGGGCGCCTGCCATCACTTCAAGGCGATGCGCGCGAGGAGGCCGAGAAACTGTTGAAGGAGAAGAAAATCGAATTGGCGGTCCTGAGAAATGACATAGCCCGCGAAAAAATTAAGATATCAAAAATGGACTGACTTTGATATTTTGTCGACTTTCGCGTTTGTTGCACGCTTTATTTCCTCGACGCTTATTTTCAAAAGGGAACGTTCGCTTCCTCCGCCGCAGTAAACCACACCACCAAGGTCTTTGTCAATGACGACGTTTTTTATTTTCGTTCCCACAGGCGGAACTGTGCCGACTTTGTACCCTGAGCACGCTTCAACCTCGGAAGCGCTCGCCAGTCTGAAACCGGGAAACTTTTTCATGTTTATTTTGTCCCGGCCGCGAAGAATTACGAGCGCGCAGTCGTTTGGATCGTTCCTTCTGACGATGACTATGCTCTTTGCAACAGAACCACCCACAAGCTTCTCCGCATCGCGAGCTGTTTTTGTCTCTCGGTCGAAGGATACTATCTCTGCACTTATTCCGTTTTCCTCTATGAATTTTTTCAAGTCCATGAAAAGAATTGAGAGAAGCGTTTAAAAATTTAAGAGCCCCGGGCGAGGATCGAACTCGCGACCTTTACCTTTTCGGGCATTTACCAAGGTAACGCTCTACCAACTGAGCTACCGAGGCGGGCACGACTTATTAAATTTTTGTGGAAAACGATTTAAAAGTTTGCGAGCTCGGAAATTTGTAATGACGCTTGAGTAGGTATTTAAACATTTACCATTTAATAATTAACAACGCAAGCGGGGGTGTAGAGATGGAGTATGAGGTTCCAGAAGAACTCAAAAATTCTAAATATAATTTTTTTGCGTTGGACACGAGTGCCATAATGAACAATCCCGATGGAATCAAAAATCTTTTTGAGTATGCTAATAAAACTAAAAAGAAAGTCCTTGTTCTTTCATCTGTCATAGATGAGCTTGATGAGATATCAAAACGTGGAGATGTCATCAAGTCGTACCTCGCGAGAAAGGCACGCAATGTTCTCAATGAATATAAGAACAGTAAATCCTTTGTTTATGTGGATATGACAGATTATGTAAAGATAGGAACAAACAAAATGGACATAGTATTGAACTACGGACATATAGATAAACAATATTTGGTCTGGAGCGGGAAAAGAATAAAAGAAAATGGTCATTATAGTGTAGATGAGCTACTAAAATATCTTGGATATATGTATCCAGTATTGGTTATTACGAATGATAAGAGAATAATTTTTGATTTGCATATGAAAAGAAAAGGCAATGCAAAGGGAGATGCATACGAGTTTGACGGCGTTAAAGAAATTTATAAAGGGTATGCGAAGTTATCGGAAGATAAATTAAATGAGCACTTTCTTTCTCTATCTGATGAAGACAAGTTAAAGTATTTTGAAGATGAAAATGGACCTTTGTATCCAAATCAATTTGTAGTTTTTGATGACAACGAGTTGCTTGTTCGGGAAAAAAATAAATTAAGGAATCTTACCCTGAATGAATTGTCATCATATTACTCTCCAAAGATAAAGATGAAAAATGTAGAACAGCGTGCGGCATCGTATCTTCTGATGAATCCTGATATAAAGCTCGTGTTTCTTTACGGTCCAGCGGGAACGGGAAAGACGTTCTTGAGCCTCCTTTCAGGACTTATGCAATGGAAGGAGAACAAGTCTTCCGTTGGTGATTTAGCGCGATATAGCGACCTAGTTGCATTTATGGGAATTTATCCGGTTGGTAAAGACATAGGATTTCTACCAGGAAGCAAAGAGAAGAAGATGAAGCCCTGGGCCGAAAAACTTAATGATAATTTAAAATCAATAAAAAAGGAGACGGGAAAATTTTTCAAAGATTTGAAAGGAAAAACACAAAAAATAGATGTGTCCCCCACAACATTTCTCCGCGGAAGAAACATAACAGACAGTTTCATAATAGTCGAAGAGGCGCAAAATCTTCCAACGATAATTATCAAGACTGTGCTAACAAGGGTTGGGGACGGGAGTAAAATAGTTGTCATTGGAGACCCCGATCAAATAGATAATAAATATTTGTCGAAGAGCAACAACGGACTCGTTGTTAGTATAAATCGCCTCGTCGGAGAAAAATACGATGACTTTCCGGAGGTTATGGGAGTCATGAATCTCATTAAAAATGAAAGAAGTGAAGTTTCTAAAGTTGCTGCCAATCGTCTTTAATTGTTTATTTTTTCTTCAATTTCTTTGCTTGGAGTGCTTTCTTCTTTTCCATCTTTCGTTCTCGTTTTACTTCGTCGCGCAACCGTGGGACGCGTATCCTGAATCCGCATTCTTCGCACTTGAACGAGAATGGTCTCTTCCATTCGGTTTCAAGGTATCCGTAATGCCCGCACTCGGGGCATATGTACTCTACTCGAGCAATGCCATCTTTTTTTAAAACTATTACGCGTATTTTTCCAGATACTTCACCCAATTTGTTCTTTCCATCTCTCCAAGTGTGGTAAATCACGTCTTTCGGTGTTATCTTGTTCTTCTTTATAATTTCAGCAATTTTATGAAGTTCCATTCATGCTCCCTCCTCTGTGGCCTGATAATTGATATTGTTTTTAGGAGTATTAAAGCATTTATGAACTGAATCATATACTTACAAGAAAATACACGCCAAAAGGATTGTGATGCCGACAACGAACATGATTTTTGCAGCGTTTCGGACTTTAAATATTCCGTAGTGCCCGATGAGCTCATTTGCGTTCTTTCTGTCCGAGAGAGCGTCGCGAGCATATTTGTACAAGATGGCGCTTTCAATTATGAATGCAGACGACACGAATATGACACGTGGCAGAAACGGCGTTGACACTGCAATGACATATAATATATCGTCGATCTCCGGACGCTTCATGAACTTTGTCATGACAAACACAAGCGCAAAGAGGATCCAATAAAAGTGAAATTCATAGGCAATCCCAATTCCTACGAGAGTGAATAGTAGAAAAGGACCTTCGTTTTCAATGCCGAAGAATATCAAGAACGTTGCAAGGCAAAAAATCCAAGAGTCTAAGCTCCCAATAGACGCCAAGAATGCCAGCAACGTTGGGAGCACGCTTTTCAAAACTTTCATAAATATATTTGTTTTGATTATTAAAATATTTGCGTATGCTTACAATTCTTTCGTTTATGAAGCAAAATTTTATGCTTGCGTGATCTATAAAATATTTCAAATTGAGTATGATATGCCTTTCAATACCAATT
>WALQ01000047.1 GCA_015522745.1 Candidatus Aenigmatarchaeota archaeon | reverse complement strand
GTACAACTCAATGATATATCCAATGTTCGCTATTCTAGCACCACCATCTATAAAGAAAATGTTCGGAAATAAAAAAATTCTATACGTAATACTATTTTTAATATTGATAGTATATTCGTATTATCAAGTAAGGCAAATCATAGTGCGGCAAGGTTGGGTCATATCAGAAGAGTCATTTTTGGAACGCGCTGTCAAAGAAGTTCCCAAGAATTGTTGGATATTTAGCACAGAACCACATAGAATTCTAGTTGATAGGGATGTAAATGTTGTGTATGATGAAAACAGGGCATTAGAACTATTAAATGATGGAAAGTGTATTTACGCTTATATTGGAATACGCTATTGCTTTTATAATTCATATGATAAAAATTATTATAACAATTTCCTTAGCAAAGTAAATTACACTGTTGTTGACTCTCAACCATCCAATCCAAGAGGATGCACCTTTTATCTCATCCACGTAAAATCTCTAAAGTAATCTCACTTCTCCTCAAACTCCTCGGGCTTGTACTTGAACTCCGCGTAGGATTTTATATCCCCGCGCTCCTTTAGTACCTCGCGCGCGAGAAGGTAGAAAATCAGGGCAAGCGACTTCTTCCCCTTGTTGTTCGCGGGGAGGACGTAATCGACGAAATCCGTCTTGTTGAACGTGTCGCATATCGCAATTATGGGAACGCGCGTCCTAATCGCCTCTTTCATCGCCTGCTTGTCAACGGCCGGGTCAACTATGAGAATCAAGTCCGGCTCCAAGTAGTGCTTGTAAGAAGGATTTGTGAGCGAACCGGGCATGAAACGCCCGACGATGGACTTTATTCCAGTAATCTTTGAAAACATCTCCACCGGCTTCTTGGCGTTCTGCTTCCTCGATATAACAACCGGCTCTTTCGCCTGTATGAGAAACTTTGCGACGTTTCGTATCCTCTTGTCAATAACGCTTATGTTGAGAACGGCAAGCCCGTTTGGACGTATTTTGTAAATAAATCTCCTCATATCCTTTGTTTTAAACGTCATTCCTATGTGTATTCCGGATGACAGATAATTATTCCTCGGTATCAAAAGTTCGTTCTTTTCCATTGGAACACCTTCACAAAATTAATCGCAATAATATTTAAATCTTTTTGGGAGGATGGCGTATGACCGTTATGGGAAGCACGCTCCTTGAAAACTCCTCCTCCGCTATGTCCTCAGGCCGCTTGGCCTTCGTCCGTATGAGAATCGGAGCTCCCATTGAAATTTGAAGGGCTCTCGCGGATATCACACGCGTCCTCTCGAATCTTGTCATATCTTTATAATATTGGTACATAACATTCACCTCATCCTATATACTGATTTGCATTTTTATCTTCTTTCATATTTTCGATTATCCTCTTTTGAAGCTCTTCTGTCTTCTTTATACTGTCCTCCATGAGCTTGACGTTCTTGTCGAGCTTCGTGAGATCTATGCCAACGCCCGTTATCTTTGACACGACATTAAGGGCCGCTTCGGCTGCTTTCGGGTCCGCCACGGCTATTGGAAATCCGGGCGTTTCAACTATTATTGAAACGGCATCAATACCGACATTTTTTGACATGCCAACGAGCAGGCCGGCGGATCCGACAATCGTGCTTATCGTCTTGTTCCCCTCGAACGCCATTCCGCAGTTTGCGTACTTTTTGAGCAATTTCTCGTCGTTGACAACCCCTATGACCTTCGGGTTGCTCTTTATCTCGCCTGAATTGAACCCGCCTATCGTGATTATCTCCTTGACGTTCATCTTCTTGGCGAATGCGATTATCATCTCGTTTATCTCGTAGTGACCGGAAGGCGTCATGCTCTGCGAGTCGCCCGTGAGAAATATGAAATCGCGATCGCCATGGTATATGTAAAACTCATTTTTGATCGTTTTCGCGACAGATTTTTCATCAACTATGACAACGGGAACAAAATACGGTGAGTAGAGATATGCAAACTTTTTTGCCTTGAGTTCATCTATCAAGTATCTTACAGCTATGCGCCCAACGTTTCCTATGCCGGGAAGTCCAACCACTAATGTTGAATTCTTGGGACGGACCTTTTTCGTCATCACGATTTTTGTTTCAATCACAATATCACCATAATTTTATTGGCGTCAGATATTTTTAAACGATTAAACTCTTGATATGCTCCCTTCACATCCGTACTTGGAAATCACGGACTCGAACTTTTTTGTCGCCTTTAGTATGAGTTTTTCACCTTCCTTCGGATTTTGCGTTGTGAAGCGCATGAGGTACTTCGGAGACGATATATATATTATCTCCGTTCCGAGCTTTTCAAGCGACGTGAGCACCTTCTTCACCTTGTCGACGCCCTTTGGGTCAATCGATGAAACTTCGACAACACATTTGAATTCAAACGTTTTTTGCTTAACGTTGTTCATGAAGAACTCGCCCATTTCATTTGCCCATTCCTCCGGTATGCCCTTCTTCATGAGGAGCTCCGGCTTCTTCGCAGCGAGCTCAAAAACTTTGTAGATGCTCCCAAAATTATCGACAATCAATCGCATGACCTTGTCCTTCCCACTGAGCTTCTTCGCGACAATCGAGAACATCTTCTCAGCACGGCGCTCGAGGTTGTACTCTTTTATCTTTTCTGCCTTTTGGTTTTTACTCACGCGGCGTATTGAAAGCGCGAGGTAACTTCTGTCGTTCTTCATTATCTTCGTAACGACCGTCTCGCCGACGTGAACATAATGGCGTATGTCCTTGACCCACCCAGAAGAAACCTCGGAAATGTGCACCATTCCCATCGAATCGTATTCAAGGAGCTTCACAAGAACGGAATAAGGTGTGATTCGCTCAACTTTGCCTATGACTATCTCGCCTCTTTTCGGAGCTCCGGATTTTTTCATGAGTATACCTCTAAAATTGTCGTCTTGATATCGGCCTTCCCGCCTGTGGGAACAGCGAGCACCTCACCACACACAAGGCACTTGACTACTGTCGACGCCTTGTTGAAGATTATCTGCTCATTGTTGCATTTCTTACATTTTACCTTCAAAAATTTTGTTTGTGGCTTCATGAAAATTACACCTCCTTGAATTCAAGCAATATTATTTGAATGTAAGGTTTAAAAGATTTAAAAATGAATTCATTGAGAATGAAAAATTTAATAAAAATCAAAGCAACTTCATATTCTCCTCGCATCATTATTCATAACAGTTTTGTGAGTTGTTTTGATT
>WALQ01000046.1 GCA_015522745.1 Candidatus Aenigmatarchaeota archaeon | reverse complement strand
TTTCTTTTTTATTTAATTCATGAAACTCAAAATTGCCGACTTCGTAACGTTTCTCAACGCGATTTCTGGAATTACTTCGATTTTCTTCTCCTTGCGCGGGAATTATTTGCTCTCGTCGATTTTTCTCGTTCTCGCAGCCGTTTTTGACTCGTTCGACGGCGAAATCGCGCGCGCGTTTGGCGGCGCGAACAATTTCGGACGTGAGCTCGACTCGCTGAGCGACGTCGTCTCGTTCGTGGTCGCGCCGGCTGTTATGGGGATGACGCTGTTTCCGGCTGTGCACATGCTTGTGCTCTCACTGGTGTTCGTGGTAGCAGGAATTTTCCGCCTTGCACGCTTTAACATAACGCGCATTGATTACTTTGAAGGTGTTCCGACAACCGCGAATGGAATCTTGTTTCCGTTGCTTTGCGTGCGGCCCAATGAGTACTCCTTTGGATTTGCGTATTTGATAATGGCTGTGCTCATGGTATCATGGATAAAGATAAAGAAGATTCATATCATTACGAGGTGAACAGGTGTACCGATATGTGATTTATTTCATCAAGTTGTGCTACTTCATACTCCCAGCAGCGTTTGCAAACTCCATGGGCACGCTGACGAAGTGGATAAAACTGTTTGACGTTCCCGTCGATATGAATCGCAGTTTGGACGGAAAGAGGATATTTGGCGACAACAAGACGTGGCGCGGCATGATTTTCGGAATTCTCGTAGGTATCATTGTTGTGTTCGTTCAAGGCTATCTTTACAAATTCCGACCATTCCGCTCAATAAGCATGATTGATTATTCTCATCCGATTTTACTCGGTTTTCTCATGGGGCTTGGAGACCATATTGGCGACCTTTTTGAGAGTTTCTTGAAGAGGCGTTTAGGCATTCGTCCGGGGGATCCGTTCATTCCATTCGACCAATTGGATGGCCCGATAGGAGCAATATTGTTTTCGTATTCTCTCACCCACATTTCTCTAAAAGATGCAACATTCGTTCTTCTCATATGGTTTGTCCTTCATGTGATTACGAAGCACATCGGTTTTTGGATAGGCGTGGATAAACGAAAATGGTAGCAAATATTTAAGCGTGCAAAGCAAATGTATATTGATAAATCAATTGGAGGGACCCTAATGGACAAGAAAGAAAAATTTATTCTATGGTTTGAAGAAGTTGACAAGAACGATGTCGGTCTCGTCGGCGGGAAGAACGCATCACTCGGAGAAATGATAACCAAGACAAAGATACCTGTTCCATACGGATTTGCAATCACCGCGTACGCTTACAGGTACTTCATAGAGAAAACTGGATTAAAAGATTTTATAAGAGACACGTTGAAAAAGTACAATGTCAAAAAGATTCCTCAACTAAAAAAGGCGGGAAAATTGATACGAAACTCCATTGTGCGTGCAAAACTTCCCGATGAGCTGAAGAACGACATCGAGGAAAATTACAGAAAACTCTCCGTTCGCACGGCCGAAAGAAATCCGTACGTTGCCGTGAGGAGCAGCGCAACAGCTGAGGACCTTCCTGATGCATCGTTTGCGGGCCAACAGGAAACGTACTTAAACGTTCGCGGAACGGCGGAGCTCATCAAAGCCGTCAAAAAGTGCATTGCATCGCTTTTCACGGACCGCGCGATATCCTACCGGGAGGACAAAGGTTTTGATCACTTTTCCATCGCGCTGAGCGTTGCTGTGCAGAAAATGGTCAACTCGAAGGCCTCCGGCGTTATGTTCACGCTCGACCCCGACAGCGGATTCAGGAATGTCGTGTACATAAACGGTTCGTACGGACTCGGTGAGCTCGTTGTCGGTGGAGACGTCATACCAGATCAGTGGACCGTATTCAAGCCGACGATGAAGATAATCGAGAAGAAACTCGGAACGAAGGACAAGATGCTTTTGCGCGGAAAGCGCGGAAACCTGCTCAAGAAGACACCAGCGTCAAAGAGGAAGGAATTCGCGCTTCCAGATGAAAAGGTTCTTGAGCTCGCTGAATATGGAATGCGCATCGAGAAGCATTACGGTCATCCGATGGACATAGAATGGGCCCAGGATGCGGACGGAAAAATTTACATAGTCCAAGCACGTCCAGAGACGGTTTACTCGTCAAAGAAGTCAAACGCGCTTTTGAGGTACGTTCTCGATGAGAAGTCAAAAGTCATTATGCACGGTGAGGCGATAGGACGCAAAATCGGCCAAGGAAAAGTCCATGTGATTAACTCACCAAAGAAAATGGGCCAGTTCAAGAAAGGTGAAGTCCTTGTCACAACGATGACGGATCCAGATTGGGAGCCGATAATGAAAATCGCCTCGGCTATAATAACTGATGAAGGTGGCCGAACTTCGCACGCGGCAATCGTCTCGAGGGAACTCGGCGTTCCGTGCATTATAGGAACGGGAGACGCAACGAAGAAACTCAAAAATGGAATTAAGGTCACGGTCGACTGCACGAGCGACGACGGGAAGATATGGAAGGGTCTT
>WALQ01000045.1 GCA_015522745.1 Candidatus Aenigmatarchaeota archaeon | reverse complement strand
CCTTTAGGCATTTACAACTCCATGGAAGAAACATTTAAATAACTTTACTTTAAATTAAAAACATGTTTATACCAATATTTTTAGCGCTCCTTGGCAGCGTCATAGCCGGAATTTGGGACTTATTCACGACTGACATACCAGATGAAGTTACGGATTCAATGATCGCACTTGGATTGTTTTATTGGATATTAGAGTCATTGAAACTCGGGACGATAATACCTTTTTCAACATCATTTATTGTCGGTATTCTGTTCCTCGCATTCGGGTATATTCTTTACAAGACTGGACAATGGGGAGGTGGTGATGCGAAATTACTCGGTGCCATAGGATTTCTTGTTCCAATTTTCAATACAACTATGTTTCCGCTTCACTTCCTCACGAACGTTTTTGTCGTTGGTGCTGTATACACGGTGTTGTACGCCATAATAATCGGTGCCATGCACGGAGCGATAACAAAATTTTTCAAGGAGACTCCAATTTACATAACTCTTATATCAGTTTTGATAATGATTTCGGCATTTTTCTTTGAACGGGTTGAAGGAGAAATAATATTCCTCTTCGGATTTCTCGTGCTATTTTTCTTTTATGCAAAGTACATAGAGAAGAAAGTTTTTGTAAGGCGCATACCAGTTTCCAAGTTGAAGGTTGGAGACGTTCTCTTCTCGTCAAAGGAATGGGTTGGCATAACAGAAAAGGAGCTTGCTAAATTGAAGAGAAAGAAATATGTGAAGATAAAAGAAGGCATCCGGTTTGGCATCGTGTTCTTCCTTGCCCTAACAGTAACGCTTTTATATGGAAATGTACTATTTCTTATGATGTGATTAGAATGATCTCAGCAGTCATTCCAGCTTACAACGAGGAGAAGACGGTAGGAATTGTGGTGCGAAAAGCAAAGAAATACGTTGACCGCGTCATAGTCGTCGATGACGGCTCTAAGGACAGAACGAGCTCAGTCGCGCGGAAAAACGGCGCACACGTCATAACGCTCAAAAAGAATCATGGCGTCGGATACGCAACGCGTGTAGGAATGAAAGCCGCAATAAAGGAAGGCACAAAAATAATCATTACAATGGATGCTGATGGTCAGCACAATCCGAGTGATATACCAAAGTTCCTGAGAAAAATAAACGATGGATACGAATTCGTTATAGGGCGGCGAGACTTGTCAAATTACCCCATAATCAAGAGGTTTGGAAACTTCGCCCTCAACACATTCGTGAATTTAATTTCTGGCACGACCATTCCTGACACAGAATCGGGATTCCGCGCGTACAAATCAAGCGCGCTCAAAAAGCTCGTCCTCACAGCCGATAGGTACGAGATATGCGACGAAATAATTTTCGAAGTCGGTCGAAATAATTTGAAATGGTCATCCGTTCCCATAGAATCAAGCGTTTACAAGAAGGGAACGGGGATTCTCGACGGTCTAAGGATTTTCAGATTTATGTTGAGAAGAAGGAAGAGAAACCTTCTCTCGTACTACGAGGACTTTAAGTACGTCGCTCTCAAATGGACAAGGAAATCACGAATTTAATTCAAGAATTGTTTAGCTCAAACACTGTGATTTCATAGAACGGTTTTGACTTTCGGTATTCCTTTCTTCAACGTCTTTTTGAGTCCGACAGAAAATTTTGTTTTCTTAACGCCAAACTCTCTCCACCAAGGGTAGTCCTCGAAAACATCTCCCGACGTGAGGGAGTCCAATTGGTCTAGTGTGAACTTGAAATTTCTGTCCATGGCGCGATATGTTGCAACCGCGATCTTGAACAGTGGAAGCGGTATATATATTATAGCGCGCCACCCTATGTTTTTAATTATCTCGTGTATCATTTCATCAAAGTAGACAATGTCGCTGTTAATATTGTATGTTTCATCCGTCGGCTCCATGTCAATCATTTTGTCGACGAGTGCACAGACATCTTCCACAAACACAGGTTGCCGTGGGTACTTCCCATTTCCCGGTATTGGGAAGAATGGAAACTTAATCGCAAGATTTGCGAACCACCCGACGTTTTTATCGTCGTAAGGTCCGTACATAACGGACGGCCGCAGAACGAAAAACGGTATCCCACTCTTAATGACGAGCTCCTCACCCTTCTTTTTCGTTTCGGCGTACCAATCTTTCCTCACGGAAAGAACGGCCGCGCTGCTGAAATGTATTATCTTTTTCACATCGTGTTTTTTCATGGCATCAAGTACGTTGCGCGTCGCGTCAATGTTGTTCTTCTTGAAATCAGCGTAGTTCTCAGAAGAAATTTGCGCTTCAAGGTTCACGACGACGTCCGTGCCGTAAAACACGTCTGTCCATTTTCCGCGCCGCGATAGATCGGCACGAACCACCTGAACGCCTTTCTTTTCAACTTCCTTCAACGCGTCAGCGTTCTTGTCTATGACGAATATGTCATCTGGCGACCGGCCGTGAGAAATGAGATAATCTATGAGGTTTTTTCCGACGAACCCAGCGCCACCTGCAAGCACTATTTTTTGGTACATACAAACACTTCATAATAAAAGGTTTTAAAATTTTGCGCAGTAGTTTAATTAGACACGTGCACCCTCCATTTATGTGGTCTGTATTTGGATGGTTGCACGTGTTCTTTTTTATTTAATCCAAAGAAGCACAAGCACAAGCAGTCCAGTGAGAGCTCCGAATGCTATAACCCACTCTGGCTTTATCTTCACGACCTCGTCGCCGGTATCGTAGTAACGAACGAGTCCGGCCGTCGATTGCGGAAGATAGTTCTCCTTTTTCTTTGACATCTCAATGTCACCAAATTTTAAGTTGATGAAAAAGTTTAAATAATGAAAGAAGGTAACCTGGGGTAGCCCATTTTCTGTTGGCCCTTTCACCGCCACTTGGAAGGCAGATCATCAGGAGGACCATGACCATTTGTCTGTGCGCCTATCGGCTTGCACTCCCGACTAAAGCGGGTTCGTTTCATCCCTTCCAGATTCATTTCTCGAATTCATCGATCCACTGGTTGGGTAATCGTTTCTGCTTCCCGCCCATGGCATCGCTGCCAAATAGCCGTTTAGAGTGAATGGAGCTTCCTCAGGCAATGCCCGGCGGTCATTCCCTCAGGTTACCAAATTAGATTTGTCATTGGTATTTATATTCATTTATATTCTTCAACATAGATTTCAGCGCAAATAATTCTTTTTAATGATGGAAATTAGCTCAGATGGTCGAGATATTACATAATCCGGCCTTTCTTTCGACGTATTTTTTCTGAACATAAACACTTCACCGTACTTTGCAAAAACGGACACCATACCAACGTTATTCGCACCAACCACATCACGGTTGATATTATCTCCAACAAATATGGCCTCGTTTGGACGAACCCCAAGTTTCCTCATGGCGAGAAGAAACGGCTTCTTATTTGGCTTTTCAACTTTTGAATCGTCGTACGTTACCACAACGTCGAATTCGTTATGAAGCCCTATTTCTGCAAGTCGTATCCACGCTTTCACACGTGGTGCATCTGTTACTATGCCAACTTTTATTCCGCGATCTTTTAAGAATTTTAACACGCGTTTTATTCCTGGATAAACGTGGAATGCATTCTGCCTTGCGCGCCTGTAAGCAACTATGCCAACAGCAAGAAGCCGATAATCAACGTGTCCTGTCGCCTTTCTCAAGAATCGTTGAAATGTCGTTCGGTCTTCCATTTTTATCTTTTTGAAAATTTGAACGAATATATCACGCGCACTTTCCTCATCGATGTCAAGTCCTTCATCAATCATTGCGCGCACTGCTGCATCAATACACGTCGTTTTGAAGCGTATGTAGTCGACTATCGTGTTGTCAAGGTCAAAGAGCACAGCTTTTATCATGACGTAATTTGTTGCAACAATTTAAAAATATGACACCGTGGCTTAGATTTAATACTTTAACAGCAAAGTACATTTATGACATTCGAAATTTTCTCGGATGACATGCAGAAACTGCTCAAGACGCGCGGATTTTTAGAGCCGACACTCGCACAACGCATGGGAATACCGAAAATATATGATGGCGATGACGTTCTTGTTATTGCCCCCACTGGTATTGGAAAGACGGAGACCGCGATGTTGCCAATAATTGATAAAATACATATGAACAAGTACGCACCTGTATCCGCACTTTACATAACTCCACTTCGCAGTTTAAATAGAAATCTCCTTCAGCGCCTCTTCTGGTGGGCAGACAAACTAGACATTGAAGTCGGTCTTCGTCATGGGGACACGACAACTGCTGAGAGAAAATTTCAAATACAGCATCCACCAGATATACTCATAACAACCCCGGAAACACTTCAGGGAATAATAATAGGTTCGAGTATAAGAAAGATGCTTTCAAACGTCAAATTTGTCATAGTAGATGAAATTCACGAACTTGTTGGAAGCAAGCGTGGCATAATGCTTTCCGTTGTTCTCGAACGGCTTCGCGAGCTCACCGACGGCTTTCAGCGCATAGGTCTTTCTGCAACGGTTGGGTCGCAGAATAAGGTTGCAAAATTCCTCTCGCCGAAGGCAAAAATAATACGCGCCGAAACTCACAAAGACATAAAGATAAAAATCATTTCCCCGAAGCCGACAAAAGAAGACGTAGAGCGCGCGAACGATCTAATGGTCCTTCCCGAGACAATGGCAAAGATACGCACGATATACGAGCTCGCTCAGGGTCACTCAACACTTATATTCACGAACACTCGTCAGACAGCAGAAATAATATCATCGCGCTTGAAGAAGTTTGACGAGAAATTTACCCAGGGAGTTCATCATGGATCTCTTTCCAAGGATGTTCGAATAAAGACTGAAAGTGATTTTAAATCCGGAAAGCTTAAAGCACTAGTTTGCACAAGCTCACTCGAACTCGGCATAGACATAGGATCCATAGACCTCGTGGTACAGTATCAATCCCCAAGGCAAGCATCGAAACTCATACAGCGTGTCGGCCGCGCAGGACACTCCATAAAACGCGTGTCAGAAGGAATAATAATTTCAGGCGGCGAAGATGAATCTGAATCACGCGTCATAATGAACCACGCGCTAATCGGAAAGCTCGAGGAGATTAGGATACATGAAGGTGCACTTGACGTTCTCGTTCTTGGAATAATGGGAATGGCAATAGAAAAATACAAAGAGAGCGCTAAAAGGATTTTTTCCGTGATAAAACGTGCATACCCATATCGAAATCTTACGTACAAGCAGTTCGTGGAAATCTTGAATTTTATGGTTTCACAACATCTCATAGCTCTTGAGCCCAACGGTGACGACTTTGAGGTCATACGCCGCAGGCGTGGGTGGAAATTCTACTTTGAAAATCTTTCAACGATTCCTGACACGTATCATTACAAAATAATAAACATAACGAATCACGGCTACATAGGAACACTTGATGAAGGATTCGTGTCCGAGTATGCGCAGCCTGGTCAGACATTCATAGTCAAGGGACTTCCATGGAAAATAATACAGGTGGAAAAGGACAAGGTATTTGTCGAGCCGACATCGAGTATAGAGGGTGCAATACCGTCATGGGAGGGTGAGCTCATTCCCGTATCATTTGATGTCGCACAGGACGTCGGACGCCTTAAAAGAAAGGAACATTTGGACGATTCGGGTGCGAATGACAAGACAATCGTCATTGAAGATTACAAAGATTATGTGATAACACATGCTCACTTTGGAACAAAGGTAAATGAGACTATAGCAAGGTACATTTCGTCAATAATTGTATCAACGCATGGATATGGAGTTCAGCTCAAAGTAGACCCATATAGAATAATCATTAAATCCGTATCCAACAAAAATGAAATTGAAAAAATTTTGAATGACATGAAGAACATAAAAACAGTTGTAATGGATTCCGTGCACAACTCGTCGCTGTTTAAATGGAGGTTCATACACAATGCGCGGAGAATGGGACTAATATCAAAATCCGCCGACTACCGCTCAATCAACCTATCAAAAGTCGTGTCAATGTATCAGTTTACGCCCGTGTATTTTGAAACAGAGCGCGAACTCCTCGTGGACAAGCTTGACATAGAACGTACGAAGGAAGTGGCCAAGCTCATATCAGAGAAAAAGATTAAGATAAAAAAGATACGCGGACTCACGAAGTCGGGAGAGAACGGTCTCGTGCATCAGTTCGGCGAAGTCATACACACAAAAGACGCGAGAGGTGAGATACTTAAGACTGTTGAAAACAGATTGATGCATACGCGTGTGCGCGTAATGTGCATGAACTGCGGTCGATACTCGGCGATAAATAAAGTTGGCGAGCTCAAGGACCCGGAATGCCCGGTGTGCAAGTCACGGCTCATTGCAGTAACGTCTTCGAGAGATGTGAAGTCCTACAACGTCTGGAAAAAGAAATTCTCCGGGAAGCCGTTAACGAAGTCCGAGAAAAAAATATTCGCGAGCTTGGAGCGCTCCGCAGACCTAGTCATAGCGTATGGGCAGCGCGCTATAAAAGTTCTTGCAGGCCATGGTATAGGTCCAGAAACAGCAACGCGCGTCCTTGCAAATTTGTCCGAAGGGAATGAACTCATAAAGGACGTTATCGAAGCTGAGAAGACGTTCACGCGCACGCACAAATATTGGAAAGACAAATCATGAGTAGACAATAATCGAATAATTAAAATTTATAAGCAACCAATAACAAATTAAAATAAGGAGGTGAAAAAATGGCAGCAAAAAGAAGAAGAAAACCAGCCAAAGGAGAAAGATTTGAATTTATACAAGTTCTTTCATTGATAGGTTTGGCATTGGTATTGATAGGAGCATACACAAGATGGATACCAGACGCATGGAACATTCCATTGATAGCATTGATTTCTGTGATATTGGCATTCACGAACATCAAGAAAGAAGAGTTTGGAGCATTCTTGTTGGCAGCGGTTGCATTGACCATCGTAACAGGGCTTAATTTCAGCGAAATAACAACGCTCGGAATCGGAGACTTTGTAAACAAGTTCCTCATTTACTTCAAGTGGCTTGTGGCACCAGCAACTCTTATCCTTGCTGTAAGAGAGCTCTGGAACATTATGAAGGACTGAGCCTTTCCTTTTCTTTTTTTCTCTTTTTATTAAAGATTTAAACTTTCTGTACCATTCTTCTTTCCATGAATGATTGGTTGGAAGCTGGGCGCATAGCGGGCATTGTTCGCGATTATTCAAAGAAGATAGTTAATCCAGGGGCTCGCGTCATAGATATTGTGGAAGAGCTTGAAAATAAAATAAAGGATCTCGGCGCTGGCATAGCGTTCCCGTTAAATCTATCCATAAACGAGCGCGCGGCACACGACACAGCCACATTCGGAGATGAGCGCGTCATAACTGAAGATGACGTCATCAAGGTCGACACTGGAGCTCACGTAAATGGCGCGATAGGGGACACAGCACTCACGATAGTTTTCAAGGACGAATACAAAGACCTTCAACGTGCATCTCAAAAAGCGCTTGAAGAGGCGATAAAGATAATGCACCCCGGAACGAAGCTCGGTGAAGTCGGAGAAGTCATACAATCGACCATTGAATCTTTCGGATTCAAACCCATAAAGAACCTCACGGGTCACGGGCTCAAGCGTTACGAAGTCCATACGGAACCAGAAATACTTAATTTCAAGACAGACAGCAACTACGAATTCTACGATGGACAGATAATAGCCATAGAGCCGTTTGCAACGGACGGAGAAGGATATGTTAAGGAGCTCCGCGAAACGAAAATTTACATGTTTCTTCGCGACGTCCCGACGCGTTCCCCCCACGAAAGGAAGATCGTGAGCATGGCGAAAAACGATTTTCACTCCCTTCCATTCTCAAAGAGGTGGCTTCCGAGATTCGTCGGGCGCGACCTCATTCTCGAGCGCCTCACAAATCAGGGCGCGTTGTATTCATTTCCTGTTCTGTCCGAAGTTGCCGGCGGACGCGTCGCGCAATTCGAGCACACGATGATAGTCGGCGACAAGACTGTTGTAACAACAAAATCTCTCGAGTAGGTGATAACATGATTCCTATGTACATGAAAGATTGTTATCTAAAAGAGTTCGACACGAACGTGAAGTCAGTCGATGGCGACTATGTTGAGCTCGAAGACACGATATTCTATCCAAGGAGTGGCGGACAACCATGCGACCACGGAACAATAAATAATGTCTCAGTTGAAGAAGTCGTAAAACGCGATGGAAGAATTTTGCATAAAGTCGATGGAACGTTCAGCATTGGCAAGAATGTTCGTTGCAAAATTGACTGGGGGCGACGTTACACGTTCATGCGATATCACACAGCAGCGCATGTAATATCTTCCATTATACATAAAGAAACCGGAGCTTTGATAACAGGAAATCAGATATCGCTTGACAAAACAAGGATTGACTTCAGCCTCCCGGAATTCGACAAGACAAAAATAGCCGAGTGGGAAAAGCGCGTAAATGAAATTATTTCAGAAGGTCATGAGGTGAAAATGAGCGTGCTTCCTCGCGTTGAAGCATTTAAGATTCCCGACCTCGTCAAGCTCAAGAAGCTTCTTCCAGAGTCAATAAACGAGGTTAGAATAGTTGAGATTGCTGGCGTCGATATCCAAGCGTGCGGTGGAACTCATGTAAAGAACACAAAGGAAATAGGCGGAATAAAAATAATCAAAACGGAAAACAAAGGAAAGAACAACAGAAGAATTTACTTCTCCCTGGTTTAGCCGGTGTAGCCAAGCTTTTCCGCATTCATCGCCCCATTCTTTTTGACTCTATTTAGAACGTTCTCATAAAATTTGTTCATGTCTGGACTCAACGATGGGAATATTGTCTTCATCGCGTCTTCAAAGTCTTTCATTGCAACTTTGTCCGCCTTCTTGCTCTTCCTAAGTGCGCTTAATGCCGCTTCTCTACAAAGAGCTTCTATATCTGCACCACTATAGCCCTCCGTCTTGCTCGCTATTTCATCGAGATCAACATTATCCAATGGCATGTTCTTCGTCTGAACCTTGAGTATTTTGAGACGAGCATCTTTGTCCGGTATGGGAACGAGTATTTGCTTTTCAAATCTCCCTGGTCTTAAGAGTGCTGGGTCTATTATATCCGGCCTATTTGTAGCTGCCATAATGACAACATCATCTATGTCTTCAACACCGGACATTTCGCTCAATATTTGCGACACAATGCGTTCAGTGACCTGATCACTTGAAAGGCCACGCCTCGGGGCAATTGAATCGAGCTCATCAAAGAACACAATGGCAGGTGCGACTTGTTTCGCGCGCCTGAATATGTTTCTTATCTGCTTTTCAGATTCTCCAACCCACTTTGAAAGTATTTCTGGGCCTTTTATGGATATGAAGTTTGCGTTTGACTCGTTAGCAACCGCCTTCGCGAGTAGCGTTTTACCACAGCCAGGAGGACCGTACAAAAGCACACCTTTTGGAGGCTTTATTCCAAGGTTCTTGAACGAATCAGGGTACTTTAATGGCCACTCAACCATTTCCTTCAAAGTCTTTTTCACTTTTTCAAGACCGCCAACATCTGTCCATTTGACCCTTGGTATCTCTATCATTATTTCGCGCATTGCGGATGGTTCGACGATTTTCAGAGCGTATATAAAATCCTGCTGGGTCACCTTCAACTTTTCGAGTATATCCTTTGGAAGTGGTTCGTCTTTCTTTATCTCTGATAGTTGAGGTATCACACGCTTCATTGCGTGCATCGCTGCCTCCTTACAGAGAGCTGCTATATCGGCGCCAACGTATCCGTATGTTATATCTGCAATTTTGTCAAGGTCAACATCTTTTGTCAGTGGCATTCCACGCGTATGTATCTGAAGTATTTCTTTTCGTCCGTCTTTGTCCGGAACGCCTATTTCTATTTCGCGGTCGAATCTTCCAGGACGGCGCAGTGCAGGATCGAGGGCGTTTGGTATGTTGGTTGCTGCGATTACGATGACCTTTCCACGACCTTTAAGACCGTCCATTAGCGTAAGCAATTGCGACACGACTCTTTTTTCGACGTCCCCCTTTACTTCCTCACGTTTTGGAGCAATTGCATCTATCTCGTCTATGAAAATTATTGATGGCGCATTCTTTTCGGCATCTTCAAATATCTTCCTTAGGTTCTGCTCTGACTGACCGTACCACTTTGATATTATTTCCGGTCCATTGATTATGAGAAAGTTCGCACCTGACTCATTCGCAACAGCTTTCGCAAGCAATGTCTTACCACATCCCGGCGGCCCGTGAAGCAACACGCCTTTTGGTGGTTCAATTCCCAAACGCTCAAAGAGTTCTGGGTGTTTCAATGGAAGTTCAACCATTTCACGTATTTTTGAAATCGCGTTCTTTAGACCACCCAAATCCTCATATGTGACTTCGGGTATTTTGCGCTCCTCAATTGGCTTTACTGCCATTGGTTTCACTTCTATATCTGTTGTGTCAACAACTCTCACGGGGCCTTTTGGGTCTGTCTCAACAACAACGAATTTCTCGTCACCGAATGGGGTGAAGAGCATTTCGTCGAACGACATCCCGAAGAACTGCTCAAATACTGTATTGTCCTTTTTCCTTTTGACAACTGGGTTTGGTATTATTATATCGCCAACGGAGAGTGAGCGCATGTAAAGATTGCTCTTCATGAGCTGGGGGGACATGTGAACTACTATACCCTCGCGTGCTGGGGCGATGACAACGTAGCGCGCCTCCTTTACTTCGGCTTTACGAACTGTGACGAAATCGCCGATTCCCGCGCCGCAGTTCCTGCGTTCGAGCCCGTCCATGCGTATTATATTAAGCCCTATATCTGCTGGATAAGCGCGTACAGCTATTGCATACGTCTTCCTCTTCCCATCAATTTCAATCACGTCGCCCTCTTTCATACCAAGCTGCTGCATAATCTTTGCGTCTATTCTCGATATTCCACGTCCAAAATCTGTTCGCTCGGTGAGCTCGCCGACTTTGAGACGGATTTCATCCTTCTTGTTTGAACCGAACATTATTAACCACCCTTTTGATTTTAATCATTCGAAACTTTTAATTTATATTTATGAAAATAATATAAATAAAAAGTGGCTTTGAAAAACTTTAAATAGTGATGTAACTACATAATAGTTATGACAAAAATAAAATATGTTCCCATGGATGACCTGTGGCTTTACTTAATGGCCATATCCGATGATGCGAACAAATCTAATATTAGATGGACAACCATAGGAGGAGTTGGGGTTTTCGGGCATCTTGTGAAAGCATATGGATTCGATGATGCAAAAAAGATTTTCGAATATTATGACAGAAAAACAGATGACATAGACATAATAACTAAACAATATGAAATGATTGATATCGTAAAAAATTTGTTTAAAGAAGAGGTTAGAAAGTCGTTGAGTTTGAAAGACAAGTACACCATAAAGAAAAAAGATGGTGGAATACACATAGATATTTATACCCCAAATAAGTATGATGGAAAATTAAAATTCAACGACAATTTAATAAGAACGGAAATATTTGATGAATCCGTTAAAGCAGATGAGCACCCCGATATTTACATTGCTCCCATAAGAGATTTAATAGACCTGAAACTTCGTGTGTATACAGGAAGAAACAGAGGGAAGGAGAAGTCATTTTCTTTGAATTATTTCAAAAGGATGGGACGAAAAAAGAGAAAGGGGAAGATAAAACATAATGAAACAACCCCCGTGAAAAGGATAAAGTAGACATAACACTTTTAACCATAATTGCCGGCCAAAAAGGTATTGATTTGAAAGAGCTCTATAAATACGAGCCTTGGAAATGGAATGAAATTGAAAAAATAACAAAAGAGTATGGAGTGAAAATCCAATAGGTACCAATTTAAATTATTCCTCAAAGTGAAATTATGAAATTCAAAACCGGGACACCATTGGACAAACTCCTAGACGGCGGTATAGATTCCGACAGTGTGACAAACATATACGGGCCCGCCGGCTCCGGAAAGACGAATATATGCATGCTCGCAGCGCGTGAGAACTTTCGGAACGGTGAGAAGACGTTGTACATAGACACGGAAAGCAATTTCTCCTTCGAACGCGCAAGGCAGATAGAACCAAAGTTCGATGAGTTTATGAAATCAATACTTCTTAAAAATGTCTACACATGGAACGATCAGCGGGAGGTCGTGAAATCAATTTCAGACGTGGAAAACATATCATTAATAATTGTAGATTCACTTGTAGCGCTTTATCGCATGGAAATTGACGACGAAAATTATCAGAGCATAAATAAACAACTGTCCACACAGTACTCCATACTTGCAAAATTGGCGCGCAACCTAAAAATACCCGTTCTCGTTACGAATCAGGTGTACTCATCCGAGGGGAAGATAGAAATGACCTCGCGCCTCATTTCAAAGTATTGGCCCAAAACTATAATTGAGCTCAAACGAACGCACGGAGACAACAACAGGGTTGCCATAATAAGAAAGCATCGTTCACTTCCCGAGGGGAGATTTGTGGAATTTGAGATAACATCGAGCGGCCTGAAAGAGATTGGGAAGTTCAAATTGTTCTAAATAATGTTTTAATAAATTTCTGAAAAATTTATATCATG
>WALQ01000044.1 GCA_015522745.1 Candidatus Aenigmatarchaeota archaeon | reverse complement strand
TAATTGCCAATGTCCACAATTCCATCCACGTGTATGGCTCCTTTTTGAGCATTAAATTCAAATTTATCAAAATGATTTAAAAAATATTTTCCAACCATTTCCTTAAACGTAATTTCTTTTCTTTCGGTGTATTTCAATTTAACTTCATCCCCTACCATATAAGTTGTTGGCTGTGGAACTAACAATTTTACCACATTTCCTCTGCTGTCCTCGACTCTCAAAATTTCATATTGAAAATCAGCACCAAACCCCCCACTCATATCAACAAAATATGATCCGACGCTATCCTCATCTATGTCAACGATTTTCCCCTCGATTGTCTTTGTTGGATATTTCGAAATGGTGGATTTTTTAGAAGTGTCAACAGTTTTTTCTGAAGCATTGGTCGGATATTGCTGAGGAGAATTTTTGGGAACATAACTACCGCATCCAACATTAAAGGTTAGCAGTGCTCCCAATGCAAGGCCCAGCAATGTTTTTTTGATCGTCATGAAATTAGTTGTGGCACAATCTTTATAAATCTTTCTAATTTTTACTATTATTAAATGGCAATATAATCAAATAGTACAGAAACATTTCTGATCTCGTTCTTTGACATCACACGCTCTTTAGAATTCAAGCTTTCGCATCTTGCATTTTACGTCCATCAACGTAATTGAAAATTTTTCGCATAATTGGTGAAACTCGAAAAATCTTTTTCCCTTCCGAAAATATATTTCACAAAATATATTTTCAATTTTCGTAAATCAATATAAAGGAGCTCCTGTATACATATGTCATAAAGCACAATATATTGTGTTCGTCATTTGTTTAATGCGCATATATTGTGTTTTGCTTTATTACCGGAGGGGTGTACATGGAGAAAATAAAGAAAAGAGATGGAAGAATCGTTTCTTTTGACAAGAGCAAAATTACGAATGCTATTTTCAAGGCAGCGAAATCTGTTGGAGGAAGCGACCGCGGGATCGCTGAAAAGCTCACGGACAAGGTTGTTGACGTACTCGAGAAAAAATACGACGGCCACGCAATACCGAGTGTCGAGGACGTTCAGGATGTCGTAGAAAAAGTTCTCATCGAAGACGGCCACGCAAAGACCGCAAAGGCTTACATACTTTACAGAGACCAGCACGCAAAGATGAGGGAGTTCAACATAAATGAAGAAGTCAAGTTGATTGATAATTATTTACAGGAATTGGACTGGCAAGTAAAGGAGAATAGTAACATGACATACTCGCTGCAAGGTCTCAACAACTACATCGCAAACGAGATAACAAAAAAATACTGGTTAAATAAGATATATCCAGCAGAAGTGAGAAATGCATACTTACGAGGTGATATGCATATTCACGACTTGGGTCTTTTATCCGTGTACTGTGTCGGATGGGACCTGTTCGATCTACTCCTCACTGGATTTGCAGGTGTTCCTGGAAAGACACAGAGCAAGCCGGCAAAACATTTCAGGAGCGCTCTTGGTCAAGTAGTGAACTTTTTTTACACCCTTCAAGGCGAAGCTGCTGGAGCTCAAGCATTCAGCAATTTTGACACGCTTTTGGCACCGTTCATAAGATATGACCATTTATCTTACAAGGAGGTTAAACAGGCACTTCAGGAATTCATGTTTAACATGAACATACCGACTAGAGTTGGCTTTCAAACACCATTCACAAATATAACTCTCGACTTGAACGTTCCGAGCTACTACAAGGACAAGGGAGTTGTTATAGGCGGTAAAATTCAGGACGCTACTTATGGAGAATTTCAAGAAGAGATGAATATTCTTAATAAAGCGTTCTTTGAAGTCATGACAGAAGGGGATGCGAAGGGACGTGTTTTCACGTTTCCAATACCAACGTACAACATAACCAAAGACTTCGATTGGAGCAATCCAGTACTCGAGGGCCTTTGGAAAATGACAGCAAAGTACGGTATACCCTACTTCTCGAACTTCGTGAACTCGGACATGAATCCGGAGGACGCGCGATCAATGTGCTGCAGACTCCGACTCGACAACAGAGAACTCAGAAAACGTGGTGGTGGACTTTTCGGTTCAAACCCACTAACGGGCTCCATAGGTGTCGTGACTATAAACATGCCGAGAATAGGATACTTGTCGAAAGATGAAAATGAGTTCTTCGAACGACTCGAACACTTGATGGAATTGGCCAAAGAAAGTCTCGAAATCAAGAGAAAAGTCCTTGAAAACCTCACAGAACGCGGGCTTTACCCGTACTCGAAATTCTACCTGCACACAATCAAGCAGGCGTTTGGCGAGTACTGGAAGAATCACTTTTCGACAATCGGACTCATAGGGATGAACGAAGCGTGCCTCAACTTGTTCGGAGAGAACATTGCGACAAAGAAAGGTCAAGAATTCACGAAGAAAGTCATGAACTTTATGCGCAACAAACTCATGAAGTTTCAAGAAGAGACTGGAAACAACTACAACCTCGAAGCCACTCCAGCGGAAGGAACATCCTACAGACTTGCAAAGATTGACAAAGAACGCTATCCGAATATAATTGTCGCAAATGAGGATGAGTACAGGAACGGTGCGGAGCCATTTTACACGAACTCAACGCAGCTTCCTGTGAACTACACGGAGGACGTCTTTGAAGCACTTGACCTTCAAGACGAGATACAATCGAAATATACTGGTGGCACAGTGCTCCACATTTTTGCAGGCGAGCGCGTAAACAACTCTGAGGCCATAAAAGCGCTCGTGAAAAAAGTGTGTGACCACTATCATCTTCCTTATTTCACGTTCACACCAACGTTCAGTATTTGTCCAACGCATGGGTACATAGCAGGAGAGCACTATACATGTCCTAAATGTGGTGCAAAGACAGAAGTGTACTCAAGGGTCGTTGGATACCTCAGACCGGTCTCGCAGTGGAACAAAGGAAAATCAGCAGAGTTCAAACTTAGGAAGACATTTGAGATAAAGGAGGGTCCGATAGAATGCTGATTGGCGGCTTCCAGAAATTTTCACTGATAGACTATCCGGGAAAGATATGTGCCATCATTTTCACGCAGGGGTGCAACTTCCGTTGCCCCTACTGCCACAACCCTGAGCTCGTCAACGTGACGGAGAAGCCGCTTGATGTCTGGGAAATACTTTCTTTCCTGGAAACAAGAAAAGGAAAGCTAGATGCAGTGGAGATAACCGGTGGTGAACCAACGCTCCATAAGGACCTCATAGATTTTATAAGAAAGATAAAGGATATGGGATTCCTCTTAAAGCTTGACTCAAATGGAACGAATCCGAATGTTCTAAGAGCACTCTTGAACGAAGGCCTTGTTGATTACATCGCAATGGACGTGAAAGCTCCGCTGGAAAAGTACAAAGATGTTGTGCGCGCCAACGTTGACATAAGCAAGATAAAGGAAAGCATAGACCTCATAAAAAACAACGCTCCAGATTACGAGTTCAGAACAACAATCGTGAAATCACTTCTCAGCAAGGGGGATATAGAGGAAATAGCAAAGACCATCGAAGGCTCAAAGATTTACGTTCTCCAAAAGTTCATATCATCGAAAACGCTGGACCCAGAATTCATACACGAAGAAACATACAGTGATGAGGAGCTCGACAAACTTTCAAAAAAGCTTGAAAAGTATGTTGCCAAGTGTATTGTGAGATAAATCCCATTTTATTTCTTTTAACATTTTAAAGATTTCTTCATAAGTTATGTAAGTAATATAGCGTGGTGTGTTACATGAATGTTGATGAAAATGAGCAAAAGATAAACGAATTTTGGATAAACAACGAAATTTACGAGAAAGTGAAACGCCTGCGCAAAAGCGGGAAAAAATTCTACTTTTTGGACGGTCCCCCATACGCATCTGGTGCAATACATATAGGAACCGCATGGAATAAAATTCTAAAAGATGTTTACATACGGTTCTACCGCATGCTTGGATATAATGTTCGTGACCAACCTGGGTATGACACACATGGTGTTCCAATAGAAAATAAAGTTGAGAAGGAGCTTGACTTTCATACAAAGGGTGACATAGAGAAATACGGCGTCGATAAGTTCATTAAAAAATGTCGTGAATTCGCAACGAAGTATATAGACGTGATGAACAATCAATTCGCCGACTTGGGTGTTTGGATGGATTGGTCTCATCCATATATGACGCTGACAAACGATTACATAGAAGGTGCGTGGCATACGTTCAAGAAAGCTTATGAAAAGGGATTCCTTTACAAAGATGTTTACCCTGTGCACATCTGTCCGCACTGCGAGACCGTTGTCGCTTATAATGAAATCGAATACAAGAAGCTCATTGACCAGGCAATATACGTCAAGTTTCCGATTGTAGGAAAGGACAATGAATATCTTGTAATATGGACGACGACGCCATGGACTCTTCCATCTAACACCGGAGTTATGGTAAACCCAAAAATAGAATACTGCAAAGTCAAAGTCGATGACAAATTTTACATAATTGCAAAACCACTCGTCGAAACTGTAATGAACAAAGTGGGTCGTGGATATGAAATAGTCGAAACATTTATAGGCAAGAAACTTGATGGTGTTGAGTACAAAAGCCCACTCGAAGACATATGCGACCTTCAAAAGAATCTAAAGGGAGGACATAGAGTTGTACTAAGCGAGCAGTACGTTTCTTCTGAGGACGGAACTGGTCTCGTTCACTGCGCGCCGGGTCACGGGCGCGAGGACTACAAGGTTGGAAAAGAGAACAATCTTCCTGTGCTCTCGCCTGTGAACATAAATGGAACTTACACGGAAGAGTGCGGCAAGTTCGCTGGAAAATACGTTAAGTCCGTTGACAATGAAATAATAGATTACCTAGACCAGAAAGGATACTTGCTCCATAAAGAGAGCGTCACACATGATTATCCAGTTTGCTGGAGATGCAAGTCACCGTTGATAATAATATCCATACCACAATGGTTTTTCAAAGTCACATCAATACGCGACAAGCTTTTGGAAGAAAATGAAAAGGTAGATTGGCACCCATCATGGGCGAAAAAAAGATTTGAAAATTGGATAATGTCACTTGGTGACTGGCCCATATCGAGGCAACGATATTGGGGAATACCAATACCTATATGGGAATGCCCTAAATGTGGAAACATAAAGGTCATCGGTTCGACCAAGGAGCTCGGTGTGAACCTTGATGATTTGCACAAGCCCGGCATAGACAACGTCACGATAAAATGCGACAAGTGCGGCGCGGAAATGAAGCGCGTTCCTGATGTCATGGACGTCTGGTTTGACTCGGGAGTTGCGTCGTGGGCGACACTCGGATATCCATCGGACAAAGAGGAATTTGAAAGGTGGTGGCCGGCTGATTTGAACATAGAAGGTCCAGACCAGATACGTGGATGGTGGAATTCGCAAATGATAACAAGCGTCATGACATTCGATCGAACACCATTCAAGAATGTTGTTTTGCACGGTTTCATGCTTGATGCACACGGTGTGAAGATGTCAAAATCTCTTGGAAACAACGTACGGCCCGAGGATGTGATTAAGAAGTATGGCCGCGATGCACTGCGTGCATATTTGCTTTCAATACCTCCAGGAGAAAACATATACTTCAATTGGCCGGAGCTCGAAGAGATATACAAATCGTTAAACATCATAAGGAACACAGAGCGTTTTGTAAGCACGTACGTCTCGAGCGCTGGATCTGAAAATCTCGCTGTTGAAGACAAATGGATACTTTCAAAAGTCTCGAAACTATCGAAATCTGTGAATGACAGTCTTGCAAAGTTTAAAGTCAATAAAGCCATTGAGGACATATTTTCATTCGCAGTCGACGACTTCTCAAGATGGTACATAAAGCTCATACGACCGCGTGTCAAAGAAACGTACAAAGGAGAGGACAAAGAGGGGGCGTATTTCACATTGTATACTGTGCTCCGTGAACTTGCAAAAATAATGGCTCCTATGATGCCGTTCATCTCGGAAGACATTTATCAATCATTGAACAAAATTAAAATGGAAAAGGAATCTGTCCACATGGAAAACTTTTCAATATTCGACTATAAAAACGACGAGATAGAGAGTAAAATGGAATTTGTCAAGGAGATATTTGATTCTGTCACGTCAATAAGGCAAGATAATAAAATAAAATTGAGATGGCCACTAAAAAAAATCATCGTTTCAACGTATTCAAATTTAAGCGAAATGGAAGATGTCATAAAGAGGATATGCAACGTTGACAACGTTGAAATTGTGAAGGATTTCATAAGCAAGGAGATGAAAAAGCACAGCTTCTCATCTGGAATGGTATACGTTGATATCAACATCGATATGGAAGATGCATATACAAAGGAGCTCATGAGGAACATACAGAAGATGCGAAAAGAAATGGGTCTCAACGTTTCGGATAGGATTCGCCTTTATTTGAGTGAACAAAAAATAAAATCACTCGAGGACAAGTTCAAGGACGCGGTCGGAGCTCAGGAAATAGTTTATGGTAACAACGATGGTCGTGAAGTGAAGATACTTGATGAAAGGGTGAAAATAAAAATCGAGAGGGTATAAATGTTCGAAAAATATGTGAAAATGATAAAGGATGAGCAACTGAGGAAGAAAGTTGAATCATTCATAGCCAAGCTCCCCGTGAGCAACAAAAATTTCAAGAAGTATAGAAGAACTGACATAGAACGCACTCCGGGTGGACCGGAGAGTTTTCACCATGGATACAAGGGAGGGTTGAAGAAGCACACAGAATCCGTGACGTCCCTAGCAATAAACATAGCGAAATCACTCAAAAAATCGTACCCAAATCTGAAAATAGATATGGATGTTCTCATAGCATCCGCTCTGCTTCATGATATAATGAAAGTCCATACATTTTACATGACAAAAGATGGCGTTCGTCATTCTGGTGTTCTACTTGACCACGGTATATGGGCAGCGGCAGAATTGTACACGCATGAATTCCCAGAGGAAGTGATACATTGCGTCGCATCGCATGGCGGAAGTGAAATAAACCCTCCGTTGACCATAGAGGCGAACATACTTCGATATGCTGATATGATTGACACGGAAACCGACATTTTTATGAGTCAGAGTCTCATAAGCGAGCTGATAAAATGAAAAAAGTCATAGAGTACCTGAAGAAAATAAGAAAAAATGATAACGTAGTCATAATATTTCACAACGACGGAGATGGAATATGCTCTGCGACGCTTCTCAATAAATTTCTAATAAAATGGCGCGGTCGCCCGGTTGACATGGTGATTCACCAGCCCATGCCCCCAAACAAAAATCTCATAGAAAGAGTTAAGACAACAATACCCACCAAAATAATATTCACAGACCTCGCTGTTGACCAAAATGTAAACTTCATCAAGAAGTTCGAAACAATCGCTCCGGTTCTGATAATAGACCATCATGAAATATCGAACAAGATTTCATCGAAGCGCGTGACTTATTACAACCCGAGGATGTTCAACAAAAAAGTCTACAAATCCGCAACGTACTTGAATTACAAAATACTTTCCAATATTGTCGATATGGACGACTTGCTGTGGATAGCTGCCATAGGAATAATTTCCGATTACGACATAACATACTCGAAAGATGTTCTCAGGAAAGTCAAGAAAAAATACCCGGATTACATGGGAAAAATAGACCAAAAAAACGTATTCCTCTCAACGTTTGGACAAATATCCAACATGATAGCGGCGGCAAAGGCCACAAAAGAGTTCACGTGCGAGCATATGGTGAGTATATTCACTGAACTCGATGATGTTGAGGACTTCTTGAAAGGTAAATACGCAAATAGATTTATGAAAGCGTATCAAAAAATACAAAATGAGATGGAACGCCTCAAAATCGATGTGGAAAAATCATCAAAAGTATTTGGAAACGTTGTATTTTACGAATTCAATTCCAAGTACAATTTCCGCTCTCCACTCTCATCGGTGTTGAGTGATAGATACTCGAACAAAGTTGTTGTTGTTTGGGAAAAATCAAAAGGTCGTGTGAAGCTTTCCATCCGCACAAAATCGCAGAAGTACAATGTTGGAAAGATAATAAAAACGCTCTCACGAGGTATGAAAAATGCAAGTGCCGGCGGTCATCCAGCGGCAGGTGGTGCAACAATACCAGAAAAGTACTGGGATGAATTCAAAGAAAATTTGATAAACACTATAAACGCTTAGCAACTATGAAGCAATGATCCTTTTCATATGGGTCGAGTTTTACCCAATCGACGACTTCGAAACCGTTTTTTTCCAAAATATCAATCTGCTCTTTGTAAACGTCATCTGGATTTTTTGTGACATCTATGCTCTGTGATTTTATCGCTATCATAATATAATGCGCGCCAAAATATTTTGTATTATCGATTGCAATTCTTGTCTGGTCCGGTTGAGCGACATCACAGTACACAACATCAACGTTCTCAACCCAATAATAATCTCCCGGTTTTCTTGCATCCGCAAGTATGGGAACTATGTTATTACGCGCTGATGCAACTGAGAATATATTCTTCAAGACGCGTTTTGCAAACTCAACTGCATAGACGATTCCATGACTTTCAATGATATCAGAAACATGACTCACGGTTGTTCCCGTCGACGCACCAAGGTAGAGAACTTTCGTCCCTTTCTTTATGGGAACTTCTTTTATACCGTTTGTTATAGCGGCTGAGAGCTTAGACTTCGTTCTGTCCCACTCCCTGTATTCAAGTCCATCGACGCTAACAAATCGCTCTGTGTAAACCTTCCGTCCTGGAGCAAGGTTTTTTGTGTAAATTTTATTTCCTTCCTTGAATATGTTATCGAATATTTCTTTCATGCCATCACCGAGTTGATTTCCTTTTCAAACGAATGTATGAGCTCAGTGTCCAAGCGCTTCGAGTAGTAGTCCACTTTTGCCGCAATGGCAAGTTTCGAAGATATGATTCTCGCCAGCTTTCCATGCGAGTTCTTTTTCGCCTTCTGAATGTAGGGTGAGAAATAAATTATTCCGTACTTTGGCGGGCGACCGCGCTTTTTCCCCTTGAGAAACCTGAATAGAGCCTTTTCCGCTCCGAGAAGCTGTATTGTTGAAGACGACATGGACGCAGTTTTTTTCAGCGAACCTGCCTTTGATATGAGGCGCGCCGCTATGAGCGGTCCGACGATTTTCGACATGTTTGGAGCTATGTCGGACGCTACGGACTTTATGTACTTCTCAAGTGATTTGAGATATTTCATGTTTTCATTGACTACGTTGGCATAATCGGAAAGCGCCTTCAAATCCTCTTCCGATATGTCTATGCCCACAGAGCCACGGTAGTTTGGAAAGTTCTCGCGCCGCCCGTACTCTGCAAACATCTTGACGGCCTTGAGTGGCTCCTCCCTGAGCTCAGGATAGTACGGGACGACCCACTCGTAAAAGTGCTCGGCCATGACATTGACCTCTTTCTGAAGGTCCTCGTACGTCCGAACTGCCTGAACGAGAAGGGAATCACGGTTTGCTTCCTGCTTCATTTTGTGCTTCGACCACTCTATGCCGAATATCGTGAGGTACTTGTTGAGCTCCTCATCGCTCGTGAATTTCAGGGTGGCGAGCTCCCTCATCTTCTCCCTGTAGAATGATTTGGCGAGCTCATCCTCGACCATCTCGTAGTCGAGCTCCAAGCGAACGCTAAGAAAATCGCGGAAGCTGTCGAATACCTTGTACATTATGAGTGTTCCATCGTCAGCGAACGCAAATATGCCAAGTGGACCGCGGACAACGTGTGCTATTTTCATACTATCACTTTTCATTGAAAGGTTTAAAAAACGTTTAAAAACCTTAGCGTATAAGAAATTTAAGTGATGTTATGGGACGAATAAAAACAAAAGACATCAAGACAATTGGACGCGAGCTCGTCGAGAAATTCCCAGACAAGTTCAACATAAACTTCGACTACAACAAGCGCGTCCTAGATGACTTGAAAATCTTCGACAGCAAGAGAATGAGAAACAAAATCGCGGGATTCATAGTCCGACTTATGCGACAGGCAGAAAGGGAGAACAACTGAGCTCAACATATCTTCTATTTTCATTTGAAAGTTCTGACTATTTTTACTCGATTCGATAATTGGGCACTTGAAGTGTTCCGCATAATTTCTGGGTAGAAAGAAAACCGTTTACAGTTATAGATTATTCACGAGCGTAGCGAACCTTTAGGGAAAGAAATGAGCTCAAAGATTTTATCAGCTCTTTCTGATAAAACGCTTTCTTTCAAGAAAAGCCTCTTTGAAAAAGAGGCTTTAGCGAGAAACCAAAAAAACGACTCTTTCCGCTAGAGAGAAGCCCTCTTAGAAAGAGTGCTTCATCGGAGAAAAGCCTCTTTGAAAAAGAGTCTTTAGCGAGAAACCAAAAAAAACGACTCTTTCCGCTAGAGCGCTTTCTCTCTGAGAAAGGGCTCTTATGGGCCCGACGAGATTTGAACTCGTGACCTCCGGTTAGCTTAGTTGCGAGACTCGAAAATCTCGTGGCCTTATAAGACCGGCGCTCTAACCAGGCTAAGCTACGGGCCCACTTTTCCTATTTATTAAACTTAGTAAATTTTTAATTCTTTTAAATGGTTAAAAAGCTTATGGAAGAGCGTAGAAAACTAAAGACAAAAGTTGTTGGTATACTTGAAAAATTCAATATAAAGTACATAAAAACCTCGGGTCTTTTCGACATAATCGCAAAATTAAATGACCGCACCATATTTGTGAAAGTCATTTACAACATAGACAGCATCACCGAGATTACTGCTAAGAATTTAAGCAATATCTCCTACAGTCTCAATGCATATACAATAGTCGTGGGAAGACGAACGAGAATATGTGAGCTTAGAAATGACATCATATACAAACGCTTCGATATCCCGTGTATGAACGTCGCGTCGTTCGAGCGGTTCGTGTCCGGCTCTATGCCCACGGTCGAGAGCTTCCGTGGGGGTGAATTTGTTCACATCGACCCGGAGAAGCTCAAAAAGGCGCGCGTTGAGAAAGGAATTACCCAGGATGAGCTTGCGAAAATGGTCGGTGTGAGCAAGAAGTGCATCTACGAGCACGAACACGAAGTCAAGAAGGCAAAAAAAGAGGTCGCGGATGCGATATCAAGAATCCTCGAATTTCCAATAACAACGAGAATGAATATGAGAATACAAAATCCGCAGCCAATGAGCCCAAGAACTATGTTTGAGCGTATCGTGTACAAATATTTTTCTAAGATAGGAATGAACGTCAACTACATCAATGGGTCGTCATTTAACATCGTCGCGAAGGACGAGATGGAAGTGCTCACTTACGCGCACGAGAGCATAGCGAGGTACAAGATAAATTTGCTCAAAAGCGTGTCTGATTTCCTTGAAAGGCCCGCGCTTCTTGTTTCCGAGGGACCGGTCGATTCGGATGTTCCCAATCTTTCCAAAGACGAGTTGAAGGAGCTCAGCAAGCGGAAATTGAAAAGGCTCGTGAGATGATTGAAATTCTATTACCACCGATGGATGAAATTTTTAAATACTCCGGAGAACATATTTACTCAGGTGATTAAAAATGAAAGACCCATTGGATGAATTTACTAAAAAATTAACAGAGTACCAGCAAAAAATTGTAAATGGTCCATTCACACACGAAGATGCATCAGCCGTGTC
>WALQ01000043.1 GCA_015522745.1 Candidatus Aenigmatarchaeota archaeon | reverse complement strand
GTATACATATGTGAAAGTTAAAGGTGTACCGCAGGGTACAAAGGAGATGAAGGAAATCTCCGAATCTATTTACAACGGGGCATTAACATTTTTGAATGATGAGTATAAAATTCTAAGTATTTTTGTAGCAGTTGTATTTGCTATAATATGGTATTTTGTTGGAGTTGAAATGGCCATATCGTTCTTGGTTGGTGCGTTTTTATCCGCGTTGGCAGGAAACTTTGGAATGAGAGTCGCTACTAAGGCAAACGCTCGAACAGCCGAAGCATCGAAGAAAAGCTTGAACGATGGATTGCACGTCGCCTTTTCCGCGGGTTCAGTGATGGGATTCCTTATCGTTGGATTTGGTGTTCTCGGAATAACTTTGCTTTATATGATATTCAAAGACGTTGGAGTAATTTATGGCTTCAGCTTTGGTGCATCTTCGATAGCACTCTTTGCTCGTGTCGGCGGCGGTATATACACGAAGGCGGCCGACGTCGGAGCGGACCTCGTAGGAAAGATTGAAGAGGACATACCCGAGGATGATCCAAGAAATCCCGCTGTGATAGCTGACAACGTTGGTGACAACGTGGGCGACGTCGCAGGAATGGGTGCAGATCTTTACGAGTCCTATGTAGGTGCGATAATAGCATCCATGGCGTTGGGAGGTGTGATGTTTGGCATCAATGGAGTTATTCTTCCATTGACTGTTGCATCCATTGGCATACTATCGTCAATAATTGGAACATTTTTCGTCGGCTCGAAGAAGAATGCACAATCTGCGCTCAATCAGGGCGTCATAGCATCCACACTGATTATGATAGTCGCTTCTTTCTTTGTTGTGAAATATGGTGTTGGAGATCTTAGAGTTTTTTATTCTGTCCTTACTGGATTGATTTCAGGCGTTGTGATAGGATATTCAACGATATACTTTACGTCGTATGACTACAAGCCGACAAAGATGATAGCTAAGTCATCAACAACAGGTGCTGCCACGAATATAATTTCTGGACTTTCCATAGGAATGTTGAGCACGGCAATACCAGTTCTCACGATTGGAATTGCAATAATAGTTGCGCATAAGTTGTCGGGAATTTACGGCATCGCGATGGCGGGGGTCGGGATGCTATCGACGCTTGGCATAACGCTTGCAACAGACGCTTATGGTCCTATAGCCGATAATGCAGCTGGAATTGCGGAAATGGCTCATCTCGGACACAAGATACGTGAACGCACGGAGTCGCTTGACGCGGTTGGAAACACGACGGCTGCCATGGGAAAAGGATTTGCCATAGGCTCCGCTGCTCTTACTGCATTGAGTTTGTTTGTTGTCTACTCAGAATCGATTGAGAAACTCACAGGGCATGCGATGTCAATATCTTTAACTAATCCAAATACACTTGTCGGAATGTTCATAGGTGGGTTACTTCCTTTTGTCTTTGCAGGACTCACAATGAATGCAGTTGGGAAAGCAGCTTCGAAGATGGTTGAGGAGGTTCGAAGACAATTCAAGCATATGAAAGGAATACTTGAAGGCAAGCAAAAACCAGATTATGACAGATGTATATCAATAAGTACTCGGGCAGCTATAAACGAAATGATACTCCCAGGGTTCATAGCGATACTGACGCCAATAATTGTTGGATACTTTATGGGGCCAGAGGCTCTCGGTGGACTTCTCGGCGGGTCCATAGTTACGGGATTCTTGCTCGCGATTTTCATGGCAAACGCGGGAGGTGCTTGGGACAACGCAAAGAAGTACATTGAATCCGGGATGCACGGAGGAAAAGGCTCCAGTGCACACAAGTCAGCGGTTGTCGGAGACACGGTCGGAGACCCGTTCAAAGACACATCCGGACCTTCGTTGAACATTTTGATAAAACTCATGACGATAGTGTCTGTTGTTTTTGCGACGGCACTGTTTGCGTGAGCTACTTTCCCTTTTCCAATTTTCTAACGCTTGAACCCATTAGAAAAGCACATTATATCGTCGCGACGTCTCCGATTTCCGGCGCTTCCACGTCGACATCCTTGAATTCGTCCGATATTAAGTCGGCGAACTTGTCCGTGTCGTCGCCGTGGACGACGAAGACCTTCTTCGGATTGAGCCTTCTTACAATGTCAAGAAGTTCGCTCTGCCCTGCGTGGGCTGAGAAATCGAATCTAAACATTGGCGCATCTATTGGGAATTCATCCTCATCATTTGAGAATATTCCGGTTTCGAACAGTCTCCTTCCCGGAGTGTCTTCAACAAGATATCCTGTGAATATTATTCTTATGTTGTCGTTTCTCATCTTCTCCAAGAGGTAGACAATAGGGCCGCCAGTCATCATTCCAGACGTCGTGACGAATATGTTTTTTGTGTCTATTGCCTCATCACGCGCTCTAGTTCCGCGAACCCATGTCACGCGGTCGAGTATGCTTTTTAGATTTTGGTAATTCCTTATGTTTTTCTTGTAGTAAAGTATGATTTCGGAAGATTGTTTTATCATACCATCGATTGCGATTTTCTTGTATCTGTACTTGTTGAGCATCAACAAGACTTCCTGCGATCGCCCCACAGCAAAACAGGGGAGAAGTATTTTCTCACCTTTCTCAAGGCCTTCATTTACTGCGTCTACGAAGCGCTTTTCCTCTTCTTCTCGTGGTGGGTGTTCTCGATTCCCATATGTGCTCTCCATTATAAGCACGTCTGTTTTTTTAGGCAGGGTTGCGCCATTGAGCAAATACGTTGATGAGAGGTTTATGTCTCCCGTGTAGAAAATTCTTTTTCCTTCTTTGTTCAAAAGTATTCCGGAGCTTCCAGGTATGTGGCCGGCGTCGAAGTATTCGACATTGAATCCCGCTACATTGCGCTGTTCGTTGTACTCTATTGGGTCGAAACGTGCGAACGCCTTTTTGATGTTCTGCTTTCTGTATGGGGGTTTGTACCCCTGCTTCAACGAAACTTTATACGAGTCCATGAGGAGCATTTTTGATAGGTCGAGAGTCTCGGGAGTCGCGATGGTTTTTGGATGACCTTTGTTGAAAAGCACAGGAATCGATCCGCAGTGGTCGAGATGTGCATGGCTGAGCAAGACAGCATCTATTTTTAACGACGGTAAGTACTCCGGCTCTTCCATTCCTATTTTAACACCATAATCAAGAGCTACGCGACCATCGAGCAGGAAGCCCGATTTTCCGACTTCGTGAGCTCCGCCTAAAAATTCTATTTTAATTTTAATCACCTTCTAAAAAACTTGTTTTTAATGGTATAAATAGTTTTCTAATCGTTCAAATCAATAATTACTATGGGATAACAATTTAAATTTAAACGGGCATTCTTTTCTCATGTACCTCATGGATGTTCCAGGACTGCTGACGGAAAAGTACAAACCAGTGAAAGTCATGCATATCTTTCTTGCGGAAATGAGCAAGGCGTTCGATGAAATTAGTAGCGGTCTCTCTGAACAAAACAAAAAATGGGAAAAAGTATTCATTGTTAATGATATGGAGACATTGATGTATGTTCCAATGGTGCCTATTGCGAAAAACAAAGAAATAATTGTCTCCAATATAGATGAGGAGACAATCCGTCTTATTAGAAATGGAGGGCCGATACCTTATGAAGGAATAGACATTCTCAATGAACATTATAATACAAACCTCTTTAATTTCATAACGCACAGCGGTCTTGAACGCGACGGTGCCGAAGCATCCATAATAAATTTTGATAAAGAGTACAGAACAATGATACTCGAGATGCTTTACAAAAGCATTATGCGTCTCCAGGACAATTTGAACAATCATTTCGTCGGGAAGTATGAAATTATCAAACCGAATGCCCCATTTGATTATTCCATCAATTGATGAAATCATTTAAAAATTCTTCTGTTAAATAAAGTAAAGAAACAAGTATATTATATAGGTGTTCAAATGGACGTTGAAACAAAATTGGAAATTTTGAGGGCAACTCCTCTCGAGGAGATAATCGTAGAAGATGATCTCCGCGATCTTCTCGAGACAAACGACCGCCCGAAGCATTACATAGGATTCGAGGTATCCGGGCGCATGCACATAGGGACGCTCATACTGTCCGGATTGATGATAAACAGATTCATAAAGGCGGGTTTTGACGCTACGGTGTTCCTCGCAGATTGGCACGCGTGGATAAACAACAAGCTCGGAGGCGACCTCGAAAAGATAAAACTTGCGGCGGACTACTTCGAGGAGGGTTTCAAATTCTTTTGCCCAGGTGTGAAAATAGTCCGCGGTTCAGAGATGTACGATAATGATTATTGGAGAAACGTCATAAGGTTTGCGAAGAGGACGACGCTCACGAGAACCGTGCGATGTCTGACAATAATGGGAAGAAGCGAGAAGGACAAGCTCGACACTGCACAGTACATTTACCCGGCCATGCAAGCAGTGGATATTCGGACGCTCGGCGTTGATGTTGCTCACGCGGGAATGGACCAAAGAAAGATTCACGTTCTCGCACGCGAAGTGTTTCCAAAGCTCGGTTGGAAGAAGCCAATAGCAATGCATCACCACATTCTCCCTGGACTCAAAACAGGAGAGAAAATGTCAAAGTCTAAACCCGAAACGGCGATATTCATTCACGATTCCAAAGAAGATGTCGAAAGGAAAATAAACCATGCGTGGTGCCCTGAGAAAGTCGTTGGAGGGAATCCTGTTGCTGAGCTCATGAAGTATGTGATAATCCCAATTAAAGGAGAAGTTGTCATAGAGCGACCGGAAAAATTTGGCGGGAACATAACGGTTGCCAACGACTTCCAGAAGATTTATGAACGCGGAGAGATACATCCACTCGATTTGAAGCGCAATGTTGCGAGATATCTGAATGATATAATAGAACCAGTGCGCTATCATTTTGATAATAAAAAGTTCAAAGACGTTTTGAGGATGATATCATGATGTGGATAAAGGAAATCCGTGAGAATCCAAATGTCCTTCGTGAAGATTTGAAAAAGCGCGGGCAAGATATGAAAGTTGTCGACGAGATACTCGAGTTGGACAAGAAGCGCTCATCACTCCAGAAGGAGCTTGATTCTCTCAGGCACAAGAGAAACGAAGTCACGAAGAAGGTCGCCGAAGCGAAATCCAAAGGCGAGGATTTCTCAAATATGTTACACGAAATCAAAGAAATTCCGAAAGAAATAAAGTCAATGGAGGAGGAGCTCGGCGATGTTGAAAAGAAACTCAATTCGATCTTGATGGGCCTGCCGAACATACTCGATGAAAGCGTTCCTCTCGGAGAGAGTGACGAGGACAACGTTCCCATGAAGTTCTTCGGCCATGCCATTGTGCGCAAAGAGGACGCGCAACGGTTCATAGACGCGTCCCGCGGGGAGATGGATTACGACATCGCGAATTTCAAGATTCTCGACCACATAGATATAGGGCTCAAGCACGACTTGTTTGACTTGGACCGAGCGGCAAAAGTAAGCGGAGCAAGATTTTATTACCTGAAAAATGAGCTTGTCATACTTGAGCAGGCACTCATAAGATTTGCACTTGATATTTTTCGCGATAAGGGATTTATTCTCGTCGAACCGCCGTTTATGGTTCACCGTGCAGTCGAAGAGGGCGTGACGAGCTTCAAAGACTTTGAAGACGTGATTTACAAAGTCGATGGCGAAGACTTATATATGATACCAACAGCGGAGCATCCGCTCGCCGGATATTATATGAACGAAGTTTTGAATGAGGACGGACTTCCTATAAGGCTCGCTGGGGTGTCGCCGTGCTTCAGAAAAGAGGCAGGTTCGCACGGAAAGGACACAAAGGGCATTTTCCGCGTTCACCAATTCAATAAGATTGAGCAGTTTGTTTACTGTAAACCTGAGGACTCGAAAAAAGAGCACGAGAGGTTGCTCGCCAATGCCGAAGAAATATTCCAAAAACTCGGCATACCTTACAGAGTTGTGAACGTTTGCACAGGAGACCTCGGCTCAGTGGCATCAAAGAAGTACGATATAGAAGCGTGGCTTCCGGGTCAGGGAAAGTTCCGCGAGGTCGTGTCGTGTTCTAATTGCACAGATTATCAATCGCGCCGTTTGAACATTCGTTACAGGAAGGCCCCAGGGCAACCGGCGAAGTACGTTCATACATTGAATAGCACGGCTCTCGCGACAACGCGCGCCATGATAGCCATACTCGAAAATTATCAGCAACCAGATGGGACTGTGCGCATTCCGGACGTGCTTGTGAAGTACACGGGATTTGATGTGATAGGGTGATTTCGTGGCAAAGAAGAAAACAAAGAATGTTGAGAAAGTTCAGAAGGATGTTACACTTATACTTGCCGAGAAGCCGACAGCAGCGAAGAAAATTTCTCAGGCGCTTGCAAAAAAACCGAAAGTGGTCGACAATGACGGTGTGAAACTTTACGAGTTCGAAAACAATGGCCAGAAGTACGTCGTTGCGGCGGCCGTTGGTCACTTGTACTCACTGAAGCAAGCAACAAAGGGTTGGACATATCCTGTATTCGATGTTAAGTGGATACCTTCCTACCGCGCGACAAGAAAGGCAATGTTCTCAAAGAAGTACTATGAAGTTCTCAAGGAGCTCGCTCCACGCGTCAAGGACGTGATAGTTGCCACAGACTATGACCAAGAAGGATCAGTAATTGGATACAACATTATTAGATTTATTTTCAAGCTAGAAGATGCAAAACGTATGAAATTTTCGACGTTGACAAAAGATGAACTGTTTGAGTCATTCAAGAACGCTTCACCGAAGATGGACAGAAACCAGATTGAAGCAGGTCTAACAAGACACTACCTTGACTGGTTTTATGGAATAAACACTTCACGCGCGCTAACACTTGCGATAAAAAACATTGGTGAACGGTTTAAAATACTCTCATCTGGACGTGTTCAAGGGCCTTTTCTGAAAATACTTTATGATCATGAGGAGAAGATAAAGAAATTCAAACCAAAACCATACTGGCAAATTTTTGCTTATGTTCCGATGGGAAAGGCGGCCATACAAGCATCGCATGAAAAGGACAAATTCTGGGATGAGAAAAAAGCGAAGACCGCATACAAAAACGCTTCTTCGAAGAAAACCGGAGTTGTTGACACACTCAAAAAGAGAAAGTACAAGCAACTTCCACCCACGCCTTTTGATACAACAACACTTATGACAGAGGCGTTCAGGTACTTTGGGTATTCCCCGCGTCAAACGATGTCCATAGCGGAGTATCTTTATCAGAACGGTTACATATCATATCCGAGAACGTCGTCAAATATACTTCCCAACAGCATAAATTTCAAGAAAGTTCTCACGAAGCTTTCACAACTTTCAAGATATAGACCATTAATAGAGAAGTTAATGCAAGGTGAACTCAAGCCAAACAATGGAAAGAAAAAGGATCCCGCCCACCCTGCAATATACCCAACGGGGGAAGTTCCTACAAAAATCACATCTCAACAACAACGCGTGTACGATTTGATTGTGCGCCGCTTTCTCGCGACATTCGGCTCACCATCTGAGCGTGAATCGTTGACCATGCGCATAAACTTGAATGGCGAAATATTCACAATAGTTGGCAAACGCACAGTTGATAAGGGTTGGACACTTTACTATGGGCGTTATGCTAAGCTTGATGAGCTCGCGCTTCCAAAGTTGAACGTTGGCGATAAGGTGAAAATAAAGAAAGTGGAGATAGTCAAGAAAGAGACACAACCGCCCGGACGTTACACACAAGGATCGATACTTAAAGAGGCGGAAAAGCTCAATCTCGGTACAAAGGCAACGCGCTCTCAAATACTTCAAACACTTTATGACCGCGGATACGTTTATGGAAAATCAATCACGGTCACGGACCTTGGTATAAAAGTTGCGGCTATACTTGACAAACACGTTCCTGAAATTGTTTCACCGAAGCTCACAAGGAAGTTTGAGGAGAAAATGGAAGGCGTCTTCGAAGGAAATGACAGCAAGGACAAAGTCATAGAAGAAGCGAAGAAGGAGCTCACGAAAATATTCAACAAGTTCAAAAAGAAGGAAAAAGTCATTGGAAAGGCGCTTACAGAGGCAGTCAAAGAGACGCAATTAAAGCAGAGTATACTTGGAAAGTGTCCGAACTGCGGCGGCGAGCTAAAAGTTTTCTTCAGCTGGAAAACGAAGAAGCGATTTGCTGGATGTTCGAATTATCCAAAGTGCAAAACGGCGTATCCGCTTCCCGCGAGGGGGCGCATAGAAGCAACGGGAAAGGTTTGCCCCCATTGTGGAACACCTATAATACGCGTTTATCGCGAAGGTAAGCGCCCATTTGAGATGTGCCTTGACCCGAACTGCCCGACGAAAAAAGACTGGCTGAACAAGGACAAACTCAAGGATGCAAAGGAGCGTTATGCTGCGTCTCAGAAAGATAGTGAGGAATCAAAAAAGCAGGAATCAGAAAATTAATGTGCCGTCCTTGCTTAGACCGAACGCCTGGACGTCATCCTCTATTCCGTCGGCGATTTTGACAGCGTAGGCTTCAATACCTTTCTTGAGAACGTTTGCCATCCCGAATGGAGTGGCGATATTTGCGATGACAATGCTAGGTCTTAGTTCAATTTCTCTTTTACCGTCAGTGAGCTCATCAACAAATAGATAAGAATTTGCAGGGGGTGCATAATTCATTATTATGTCTTTTTGACTCGTGCCGAAAACTCTTGATTTTACATCTTCGTATTTCAACAAGCGTAAAAGAATGTCCGGAATTGATGATATATTATTC
>WALQ01000042.1 GCA_015522745.1 Candidatus Aenigmatarchaeota archaeon | reverse complement strand
TTATATAAATGTTAAAGGAAAAGTAATTTCATGAATGCAAAAAGAGTTCTTGTAATAAATTCTGGAAGTAGTTCAATAAAATTCAAAGTATTTGACAAGAACGATGAAATTGCTTCTGGAATTATTGAAAGAATAGGAAATTCACCAAGAATGCGGATAAGTCTGCCAAAAAATATCATGAAACACGTGCATGCTCGCAACCACGAAGAAGCTATGAATGAAATTTTCCATATACTTAAGGAATTAGGCATCCAACACGTGGATGCAGTTGGACACAGGGTTGTTCATGGAGGGACGCTTAGTGATTCATGTTTGATAACGAAAAACGTCGAACGAACAATAGAAAAGAATTCTGAGCTCGCCCCCCTTCATAATCCAGCAAATCTCATGGGAATACGCGCGGCGAAACGTTTAAACGTCCCAAACGTTGCCGTCTTTGACACAGCGTTTCACACGACTATGAATAAGAAAGCGTACTTGTATGCCCTTCCTTACAATTTTTCTAAAAAATATGGCATAAGGAGATATGGATTTCATGGAATAAGCCATAAGTATGTATACAACATCGCAAAAAAGATGTTTCCGCGTGCAAGGAAATTTATAACATGTCATCTTGGAAACGGTGCGAGTATAACGGCAATCAAAAACGGTCGTTCTGTGGATACGTCTATGGGTTTCACTCCACTTGAAGGTCTCATGATGGGTACACGTTCGGGTTCTTTCGACCCTTCTATAGTTGAATTTATGGAAAGAAAGGGAATGTCAGCAAATGAGCTTATCAAAATAGCAAATGAGAAATCTGGTCTTCTTGGAATATCAGGAGTAAGCAACGACATTCGAGACATTGGAAAATCAAAATCGGCGAGAGCCAAGCTCGCGCTCGAAATGTTCTCGTATATCGCCGCAAAAACAATTGGTTCGTATATGGCAGCAATGAATGGTGCAGATATTATAGTATTCACGGCTGGTATAGGAGAGAATTCACCAAGTATAAGAAAATCCATTTGCAACTATTTGAAATTCGCCGGTGTAAAAATTGATTCAAGAGCAAATTCAGAAAACAAGACAATCATATCATCGAAGAATTCAAAAGTTCGTGTTCTTGTCATAAAAACAAATGAAGAGCTCCAAATAGCAAAAGAAACAAAACGCGTTTTGAAAAGAAAGTCTTGAGAACTTGTGACTTATTTTTACTTTCTTCCAAGGAATTTCCTGACTTCTGGATTCATATCTTCAACGTACTGAGACATTATTTGTTCGTATAACTGTTGAACTATCATAACTGTCAATAGAATTCCTATTCCGCCACCAAGAACGTTTGTGAAATCTGAGAACGCAGCAAGAACTCCAACAAACAATCCACCCATGGCTGCAAGTGGCATTATATATCTGTTGAGAACTGTTTCTATTATCCTTGGATCGCGCCTGAATCCCGGTATCTGCATCCCTATGGACTGTATCTGCTTTGCGACAGAGTGGGCATCCATTCCAGATGTTTCAACCCAAAATATAGAAAATATAAGCGATCCAATTGCCATGAAAAGTGTGTACGTTATTGCGCGTAAGGTGTCCTGCCACATTGGCAATCCTGTGCTTATGTAAGCGTATCCGATTCCTGCGATAAATCCTAGGATTAATGAGCTCCATATGATTTTGCTTCCTTCCCTTTTGAATAGGAACTCACTCAAAAGAATTCCTATGAGTGCAAATGCACCAAATATTATAGCTATCCTCTGTATAGCGGGGCTGTTTGGTGGAGTTAGATAATATATGAACCCACCGGTTGGATATCCAGAAGCATCGAAAGCCCCCAGGAACGTTATTCCTCTATTGTATAGCATGTTTGCAAACAATCTTATATTTGCGAGAAGGGCTGCTATTAAAATAACTGGCATATTGCTTGTGTAAAAGAAGTTCAACGGCCATCTTCGCGAAAATCCTGTGAACGATCCGAAAGCTAATGGTATTTCAACTTTCACATCCTGGAAGAACACAACTATCATAAGAACGATTATGGTTGAAATTATAGGTGCCAACGCTATCATCACAGATGCGGTGTTTCCCTGACTTAGATAAGAGAACATCTGAAGCAAAAGACCTGTGGGCACGAGAGCTCCGGCAGGCTTTAATGGACTCAAAAGACGAAGCACAATCGATTTAGACACTCCTGCTGCAATGAACAATGATATACCAGATCCTATTCCCCATTTACTTACAACTTCATCCAAAAGCATTATTATAATTCCACCTAGTGCTATCTGAAGAACAAGTATGGAAACGTAGAAAGCCGTGTTTTGTACCGGACTTATGGCCCCAAATCTTACGTATGCAAAAGCTTCTATGAATGTTAATAGGAGAGCAAAAATTTTCTGAGCCCCCATAAATTTCTCTCGCCCATCATCTGTCTTCATATCCCATGGTATTATTTCCGCACCAACGAGAAGTTGAAGTATAATTGAGGCGGTAACTATTGGGCCAATACCAAGTGTTATGATGCTTCCAATTTTAGCACCGAGAATCATTTCGAGATATTTGAACCTCTCGGCGATTTGAGAAGACATCCCATAAAGAGGTATTTGACCAAGAATATAATAGAGGAATAAAACTATTCCAACCCATTTAAGCCTAGACTTGAAATTAACATGTTGTTTCGGTTCTGCAACCGTGGGAAGATATTTTAATATTTGATCCCATCCCAATTCATTCACCTTCGTAAGGAGTTTTCACGCTCCCACCAAGTTCTTTTATCTTTTCTTCCGCGCGTTTCGTCCATTTTCTAACGATCACATCAACTTTATGAGTGAGTTTTCCTGCACCAAGAAGTTTTGTATAACCCATCTTGTCGAGGTTGACTTGATTATCCATTTTGTCGAGCTCAAAAAGATTGATCGTTTTCATTTTTCTATAAAGTCCTGTGAGTCTTTTCTTTCCAAAATGATCTGGCTCGTATTTAACTATGTAAGACCACTTATGTTTGTGAGAACCAGCATATCCAAATCCCCCTTTATTTCCCTTTCCCCTGTGTTTTTTCTTTGCACCATATCCATGAGTTTTGCTTCCGCGCATCTTAGTGCTTTTCTTTTTTTGCCTAAGGACCATACAATCACCACATTCTCTTAATGAAATCCTCAATCTTCTTTCCGCGGTATCCAAGATCCCCCTTTGGAAATGCGAGTTTCGAAGATTTGAGCCCACCTTTTGGTGGATTTAGAGCATAAACGCCATTTCTCTCTTTTCGCTTCTTTGAGAGCTCACCAACGAATTCATCAGACACCTCCCCCCATGTAACGAAATCCTTAACTTTTTTAATCATGGGAAGCATCTTATCGTCAACAATTCGCATTCTGTGCGGCCTTGTGAGTTTTATCATTTTGAGCGTATCTTCCGCTTCTTTTGCAATATCAACTCGTCCTCTTATTCTGACTACTGCATACATATTTATTCACCAACCTTTCTTCTGTTAAGATTCTTGAAAGCATCTTCAATTGCATATATGAAATTTATTCTGGACCCAGTGTTTCCAAATGATTTGAACCATATATCTTTTATGCCGGCAAGCTTGAGAAACTTTTTTGCCTCTGTTGATGCGCATAATCCAATTCCTTTAGGTGCTGGAAGAAGAACAACGTGAACTGACCCCCGTTTTCCTTCCGTTTTCATAGGTATAGAATGTGGCTGTCCGCACATACATTCGAGAGAACCACAACCACGCTCTATTCTGAATATATTTATCTTCGCAAGACGCGTTGCTTTAGCAATTGCATCACGATTATCAACACCTTCAGAAAATCCAATCCCAACGTGACCGTTGCCATCACCAGCAACAACCATGGATGATATTTTGAATCTTCTTCCAGACCTGTGCATACGAGCCGTTCTCCTTGTCGGAGTCTTTCTACTCCCGCCACCCTTTCCTGGACTTCCCCCTATGTAAATTACCTCTGATTTTATATCTGGTATTAGCTTATCCACTATCTCAGGCTCTTTTATCTTTTCTCCCGCATCTATTATTTCGTCTATTGATGAGTACTGACCTTCCATAACTTTCTTTCCGAGCCTTGTTCGTGGAATCCACTCATAGTACTCCTCGCTTTCATTAGCTCTTTTAGTCCTTTTTGATCTCTTGTTTTTCTCATCACTCATTACTTTCACCCTTCAAAATGGATTCTTTGATAGATTTGAATTTTTCAACTATATCATTGTTCTTGTACGATTTTATATGCTCCCCCACAATTCTCGATTCATCCGGAAGTATTTCCTTACCTATTTTTATTCTAACTCCCGCATCATTGAAACCTTTCGCCGCAGCATAGAGCTTGTTTCCTTTCGTAGAAACGTTAAGACCCAAGTCCAAAACGACTTCTGATATACCAAGTTTCATTGCGCGAACTCCTGCTGCGAGACCTGTAAGATATGCAGCAGGCGTTGATTTTACTGAAAGCAACCCATATTTTTTCAACATGTTTGAGGTTACCATGGCAACCGTTTTGTCGCCCAATGGTTCGTATTTTACAACTTGGACTATAATTCGTTTGTTTGACTTTCTAATAACTAATCTTGGTTTCTCGGATTTAAGCAGTGCAAGCCTTTGCTTGTAATCTGTTTTATTGTTCAGTCTTCTTTTCCACTTCATTTTCATTCACCTTTAACAAATCATGATCCTTCAAATAAAATTCCATATGATTCACTCCTCTGAACATTCCGCTTCCTATCTTTCGATATATGTTTCGGTACGTGCCGTCAGTCAAAAGACCCTTGTCACGAAGCGCGCGAAGATGTGTACGAAGTTTTCTAACCTTTATCATCCACTCTTTTTTCTCATTCGTACGTGCTGTCTTTTTTCCTTTTCTCGATCCAGGACCTTTCCTCCTTCCTTTGCTCTTTTGCGTAAGCTTTTTGTTTATGCGTCCGCGTGAATTCCCTGTGATAGGCTTTATTCGAATGGCACCATCCTTTATGAGCTTTCTGAGATCAGCTGCTGTGATTGCATTATTAATATCACCGAGTCGTTCCGGATCTATCCAAACACGACTCTTTCCACATTTCATAATTCTTGCAACTATGGATTTTCTATCGACCATTTAACACACCTAATTCAAATTTTCTTTTATGAGCTCCTCGCTCGGATGACCAAAAATATCAAACTCCGGTTCCAAACCAAAGTTATCTATTATGTTTTTTGCAACATGTGATATCCCGAATTCACTGAAAACTATTTTGCAATTATCACAAACGTAAACTCCATTAACTATTCTTGCATGCCCTCCGCATATGGGGCATTTTCCGGATTTAAGCATTTTTCTTATCATCGTCTGCACCTTTGTTTACAACCTTTTTAGAAGGTTTTTCACCATCAACTTCTTTTGGTTTATTCTCTTTTTCATGACCGTTGCCTTTTGTCTTTTTGGATAATTTTTTCTTTACAGCATAAATCTTTTTCAATTTGTTCTTATTCAATATTTTTATCTTTTTCTTCTTTATTGTTGGAAGCAATTCACTCATTTTTTTCGTTCCCAAAGTCGAAGATATTATTA
>WALQ01000041.1 GCA_015522745.1 Candidatus Aenigmatarchaeota archaeon | reverse complement strand
GATGAGTACACATTGTGTTTTTGAATTTTATTATCAGTAACAAGCTCTTGCCTCAATTGCTGTTCTTTGTTTAAGTCTCCCTTATTTATTTTAGGCGCATGCGACATTATCATCCATGTGGTTAAAGCTAAGAGGAGCGCTTTTTTTATTTTTCCTTTTGAACTCATAATTAATTATATGCTTGCTCACATTAAAAAACATTAAAAACGTTGTCATAGAAAAGAATAAGTATGATAGATGCCCATTGCCACTTGAGCTATATAGAAGATGTTGATAGTGTTGTTGATGAGTCTATGAAAAGGATAAGTGCCATTGTGAGCTCAGCCGCCGAACCCGAGTACGCGAACAAAGAGCTCGCTTTGTCGAAAAAATACAGTGGATTCGTATTCACCGCGCTTGGCTTGCATCCTGAGCCAGCCGTGAAAATGAGTCCAAAAGAGATAAATGATTACATAAATTTTATTCATTCCAAGAATAATGAAATAGTTTCCGTCGGTGAAATCGGACTTGATTACAAAAACATAAAGAAACGGGACAAACGCCGCGAATCTCAGGTGATATTTTCGATGCTTGTTGGGCTTGCCAATGAACTCAGACTTCCTATTGTTGTGCATTGTCGCGATGCGTTCAAGGATTGTTTTCGTATACTTGAAGATGCTAAAGTTGATGTTGTGTTTCACTGTTTTTCTGGAACGGACGATGACGCTAAGCTTGCTATAGAACGCGGATACTATTTATCCATGTCAACGCTTGTTGTCAAGAGTATGCGTCGGAAACTTCAAACAAAGATTATACCGTTGAAGAACATGCTTCTTGAAACAGACTCGCCATGGCTCGATCCGTTTTCGAGTGAGCTCAAAAACCGTCCGTGGAATATATCATTCACGGCGGACGCGATTGCAAAAGAGAAAAACGTGCTTGTGGAAGAGGTTAACAATGCCACGACAAAAAATGCTATAAAAGTTTTCAAGTTGAAAAATTTGAAAAAGGTGGGTGTGGATTGGGTTCTACCCAAGTAGTGCGTGTTTTCTTCTTATGTAGCGCCCCCAATAATCTGCACGGTCTCCGAGAACTTCTTCTATCCTGAGGAGCTCGTTGTACTTAGACGTTCTCTCGCCTCTGCATGGAGCCCCCGTTTTTATTTGATGTGCGCCTATTCCAACAGCAAGATGGGCTATGTAAGGATCTTCGGTTTCGCCAGAACGATGCGACACTATTACACTGTAATCGTTATCCACTGCGAGATGCGCTGAGGCAAGGGCTTCCGAAAGCGTTCCTATTTGATTCACTTTCAGAAGAAGTGTGTTTGCAGCTCCATCTGCTATGCCTTCTCCAAGGCGGATAGGATTCGTGACAAATATGTCGTCTCCTATTATTTGTATCTTGTTTCCGAGCGCTTCCGTAATTTTTTCAAATCCTTTGAAGTCCTCCTCGTCGAATGGGTCTTCTATGAGGAAAAATGGATAATCCTCGACCAACTGTTCGTAAAATTTCATCAGGCGGTCACGTGACATGACCTTTCCGTCAATCTTGTACTTTCCTTTTGAAAAGAATTCCGATGCGGCGGCGTCTATTCCGAGCATGACATCCTTTCCAGGACGGTATCCCGATTTCTCGATGGCCTTCATTATTGCGTCTATGGCTTCACGTGTTTTTTTCATCGGCGGGGCGAAACCTCCCTCGTCACCGACATCAGTTGCTATCTTTCCATATTTGTTCTTTATTATTTCTTTGAGTGTGTGGTAGACCTCGGAGCCGATTCTCAATGATTCTGAAAACGTTTTTCCAAATGGAAGTATCATGAATTCCTGAATGGAGAGTCCTGAACCGGCATGCTTTCCACCATTTATTATGTTCATCATTGGAACAGGTAAACAGAGGTTCTTCCTTCCCCATAAGTCCCAAATGTGTTCAAAAAGGTAATGACCCTTTGAAAATGCCGCTGTACGCGAAGCAGCAAGCGAAATTGACAAAATCGCATTTGCTCCGAGCTTTGATTTGTTCTTCGTGCCGTCGAGCTCAACCATTTTTTCATCAAGCTTTTGCTGGTCGCGAACATCAAAACCAATGAGGTGCTTCTTTATCTTTTCAACGTTTCTTATCGCCCTTGAGACGCCTTTGCCGTGCCATTTCTTTCCACCGTCGCGTAATTCGAGCGCCTCGTGCTTTCCCGTCGATGCTCCAGATGGTACTGCAGCGCGTCCAAACACGTTCCCAGCGAACACGTCACTTTCTATCGTCGGATTTCCACGTGAGTCAAGAATTTGTCTTGAAATTATATCGGTTATTTTGAATTTCATCATATCACCGAATAATACTTTTCTCTCAGATTTTTATTCTTTGCCGTTCAGTTTTTATTATGATATCACTTGGAATAGAATCTACTTCCCATACGTTTGGAGTAGGTGTGGTCGAAGATGGTCGTGTGCTCTCTGAAGAGCGCGATGTTTTTGTTCCGCCAATGGGATCGGGAATACATCCCAAACATGCCGCAGAGCATCACATAAATGTTGTGGAAGGTGTGATAGAGCGCGCGCTCGAGAGCGCTAAAATTTCCCTCGAAAACGTCGACATAATCTCATTTTCCCAAGGTCCTGGACTTCCACCGTGCCTTCAAGTTGGTCTCGTTGCAGCGAAAACTTTGAGCGAAGTCACAAAGAAACCAATGTATGGTGTCAACCACTGCGTAGCTCACATAGAAATAGGCCGTCTTCTAACGGGCGTTCATGATCCGGTTGTGCTTTACATTTCAGGTGGAAATACACAGGTGATATCATTTGCTTCCGGTCGCTACCGTGTTTTCGGTGAGACGGAGGACATTCCCATAGGAAACGCGCTCGACGTCTTCGCGAGGCGCGCCGGTCTGGGGTATCCCGGTGGTCCAAAAGTCGAAGAGATTGCGAAAAGTGGGAAGTATGTTGAGCTCCCGTACGTTGTCAAAGGAATGGACTTGAGCTTTACGGGAATAGTGACGGACGCCATTAGAAAGCTCAAGACACATCCAGTCAACGATGTTGCTTTCTCATTGCAGGAAAACACATTTTCTATGCTTGCCGAGGTGAGCGAACGCGCCATGGCGCAACTTGAAAAGAGTGAACTGCTTGTGATAGGAGGAGTAGCATCAAACAAACGTCTTGCCGAAATACTTGACACAATGACGAAGGAGCGCGGTGGAAAGGTTTATGTTGTCCCCACCAGGTACGCTGGTGACAATGGTGCGATGATAGCGTACACGGGATTGCTTGAAGCGAAGAATGGATGGAAGCCGCTCGGTCTCAATGCAAACTTCATACAGAAGTGGCGAACGGATGCCGTGGAGGTGACATGGTATGAAAAATGACAAAAAGAAGATGCTCAAGGAGATTTCTCAACGCCTTATTGAGGTTGAAAACAAGATTAAGAGAATGGGAGCCGATAATTACAGCAGTCCTGCGTTCAAACTTCTCATAGCTGAAGAGTCGGAGCTTGTAAAAAAGAAATATAGATTGGAAAAAGAGCTCGGGTTTCATTGATAGTCTACAATTTTTATCCAAAATTTCAATGTTTTTCCTGATAGTGGATGATTGAAATCAACTTTTATTGTGTCGCTATCAATTTTAATAACCTTTCCAATAAGGCCTGTTGATGATTTAATAACCATACCTTCTTTTATGTCGCCTTTTATCTGACCTTTCGGTATCTCTATGACATACTTCTCCTGATGTTGACCGTACGCTTCTTCGGGTTTAATTATGAGCGTCTTTTCCTCACCACGTTCCATTCCAACTACAGCGTTGTCTACGCCTTTTATGACGTTTCCGGAACCAACTTCGAACTCAAAATCTTTCGACGAGTCAAAAATATCACCATTTTCAAACATAGCTTTGTATTCAATTTTAATTTTGTTTCCTTTTTCAACTGGCATCTTATACACCTCAAATTTACTTGTTCGAAATGTTTAAATGCGAAATGTATCGATTAATATTTAAATTATCCACGCAATTTCAATTATGTTCGGATTGGTTCTAGGAAGTGGAGGAGCAAAAGGATTTGCCCACATAGGCGTTCTCAAAGTCATAGAGGAGCTCGGTGTGAAGCCGGATATAATAGTCGGCAGCAGCATGGGTGCGATTGTCGGCGGGCTATATGCGAGCGGAATGTCATCCTCAAAAATTGAATCTCTCGCGACATCTATGAATTACAAAAGCCTCATAAAAATAGCAGATTTTGGCGGTGGATACGTAATACGTGGTGACAAGTTGGAGAAATTTTTCCGAGAAACACTTCCTATAAAGAGAATTGAAAAATTCCCTATAAAGTTCGCAGCGGTTTCAACTAACATAATTGCTGGAAAATACGTTGTGCTGGAGCGCGGTGATGCGGCCAAGGCGATGCGTGCAAGCGGCAGCATACCTGCGATATTCAAACCGGTTGAGTACAAAAGGACATTGCTCGTCGACGGAGGAGTGCTGAATCCCGTGCCTGTGAAAATCGCTCGTGATCTCGGCACGGATTTAATAATAGGCGTGAATGTCAATGGGCGAGTCAAGAAGCTGAAGAAAAAGAATGTGAATACGATAACTCTTGTGGTTCAATCCATTGAATTAATGGAGTCAAAACTTGCCGAGTACAATAAAGATGCGTTGATTTTGAAGCCGAGATTGGAAAATTTTTCGTCGTTCTCATTCTCACGTGCAAAGGAGATAATAAAAATTGGATACAACGCTGCGAAACGTAACAAAGGAAAGATAAAACGGTTTTTGGATTTATGAAAATATGTTTGTTCTCAATACCCTGGGTCTTGAGTACAGGGCATACAACATTATTGAAAACATAAATATGGATATTATAACAAATGTTTCACGGATTCCGACAAGTTGTGCCACCAGCCCTGATGAGAGAAATCCAAACAACCCGCCTATTCTCGTCGCGCCGAAAAAGAATCCGTACGCTTCCTCGTGATTTCTGGACGAAATGTAAACTGCTTCTGACGTTGTTACGTCCGCAATGCCGACAGCGATTGAGCTAATCATGGATGCAAGAATGAATGCGTAAAATCCATGAGATGTATATATCAAAAGAAAGGAAAATATGAAAAGCACTGATGAAAGGATCATAAAATCTCCTATTCTGTTTTTAATCAATTTTCCAATGAATGGCTCGAATATGGATGACAATAGATAAAACGATGCTATTATTATTCCTATTTTTATCATGCTAAATCCATATTCGTATAGGAGAAGGGGAACGAGCATATACCGGGCACTGATCATAGCGAATTCTATGAATCCCATATAATTGGTTATGTAAAGAATGTCATTTTTTAAGAATGTTTTGAAATCCATAAGGATGTCTATGACGTCGCGCTCCATCTTGACGGTGCGAGTATCTTTGTACAGGAAGTATATCATGAACAAGAGTATTATGAATGCGAATCCACTGAATATAATGGATGTTTTCATTCCGTAATACATTGCCATTATTCCACCGGATAGAGGGCCAACAAACTTTCCTATATATTGTATGGCGAAGCTCAAAGACGTTTTCGCACTCCTGTTTTTTCTTATACCCTCTTCAAGGTCCGATAGGGCAATTATGCTTATCCCAGAGACACCCATTCCAAGTATGAGCTGAGATAAAATGAATGAAGTGTAATTTTGGAACGCTGCTATGAAGAAATAAGATAAGCCTGCAAGAAGTACGCTTGTAAGTAGTAGGAATTTTTTACTTGCATACTCAGCAAGTCCACCAACTATTGGCGACGACACTATAATTGAAATGGATAGTGCGGAAAGAACGAGAGAAACTTGAAGATTGTTAAGTCCTCCATTTTTGAAGAATATAGAAAGTATGGAATCCGTTATGCAATATGCAAATGAAAATGCACCGAGTATGGCCATTGACATCTCTACTTTGTCCATTTGTCCACCTAAAAATAAATGTAATTCCACAATTTAAAGATTAAAGAAAGAATCAATTCAAAATTTTTGCGTTGACAATTCCGTCCTGCCCTGGTCTCGATGTAACAATAGCTTTTCCGAGATCAGTTTCTATGATAGCACCCTTGGTTATTATGTTTCGTCTGACTAAGTGGGGATTTGCCTTGTTTTCGATAACATTTTTGATTTCAACTTTCTGTGCCTTATCGTTTACAAATATGTTTGCATATCTAACTTCTATTGCAACGAACTTTTTGTTTCCACCAGTCGTTCTTATTTTCTTTACTTTTTGCTTATCCGATAAATGAGCAGGAACATAGTCACGACCTATTTCAGATCTCCTCGACTTCCTGTGCTCATGAAGTCGTCCACTTGTTATTTTTCTCTTTGACCTTTTTTGTTTGACAGTCATATTATCACCAACATTCTTAATTTTAAAATCTTTTTAAATTAATCTTTTTAAAATTTGCTTATTAATCAAGTATTTAAACATTTTTATCGTTAAATTATAAAGTTTTATTTGTTTGAGGAGGTTTTGAAAATGGATAGACCAATAGATGTTTTGAACAACGCAAAGGGAAAAAGAATACTTGTGCGATTGAAAAACAATTCGCAGATTTCAGGTGTTCTTATGGCACTTGATCTCCACTTGAACATGTGGCTTGATGATGCTCAGGAGACGAAGGACGGTGAAACCACAAAACTTGGTACGGTGCTCATAAGAGGAGACACAATAGTCATGGCGTCACCGGCAGAACAGTAGGTGATTACTTATGAAAAGAGGAGGAACATCGAGCTTTGGGAAGCACAATAAGATCACGCATATCAGATGTAGAAGATGTGGTCATCATTCATTCAACATAAAGACGGGACGGTGTAGTTACTGTGGTTATCCGGATGCAAAAATAAAGAATGAAAATTGGAAATGGCAGAAACCGCTTTCGAAGGAAAGACGTAAGTGATGAAGCTGTTGAAAAATTTTTAAATTATTGATTTCATATTTTCTTGGGCCCGTAGCTCAGCTTGGTTAGAGCATCTGGCTCTTAACCAGAGGGTCGCGGGTTCGAATCCCGTCGGGCCCATAAAAGGCCTTTCTTCAAAAGAAAGGCTTTAGGCGAAAGAACTTTTTCGGTTCATTGATAAAATTCTTTGAGGTTCATTTATTTCCCTAAGAACCCTTTCTCAGAGAGAAAGCGCTCTAGCGGAAAGAGTTGTTTTTTTTGGTTTCTCGCTAAAGCCTCTTTTTCAAAGAGACCTTAATAGTCTGAAAGACCCAATAAAAGTTTAGGCTAAAGCCCTTTTCTAAAGGGCTTTATGGATAGTACCTGTTAATCACGCGAGGAAATGGTATCGTATCTCTTATATGGTCGAGTTTGCAAATCCACCATACCATCCTTTCCGTTCCGAGACCGAATCCACTGTGTGACACGGAACCGTACCTTCTCAAATCGAGGTACCATTTGTAATTCTCGATATTTTCTTCCTGCTCTTCGAGACGCTTTATTAGAACATCGACATCTGTTTCGCGCTCACTTCCGCCTATCATCTCGCCGTAACCTTCGGGAGCTATCATGTCGGCGCACTTAACGAGCTTTTCATCAAGGCGCTTCATATAAAATGCCTTTGCCTCTTTCGGAAAGTTCTGTATGAAAAACGGCGAATCGAATTTCTTCGATATGAAGTACTCTTCGTCAGCGCCGAGGTCGTCACCCCATTTTATGTCATATCCATTCTTCTGAAGCGTGTTTATGACTTCTGAGTATTTTATTCTTGGAAACGGTTTTTGTATGCGCTCAAGTGTGCTCGGGTCTCTGAACATCGAAAGCTCACGTTTGCGCTCATCAAGGACTTTCCTTATTATGTGGAAAACGAGGTTTTCCTCAATCTTTTCATTTTCCTCTTCAGTCGTCCACGGCTCTTCGGCCTCTATGTGCCAGTACTCCGCGAGATGACGCCTTGTCCTCGATTTCTCTGCCCTGAACGACGGAGTGATTGAGTAGACCTTTCCAAGCGAGAATATGAGCGCTTCCAAATAAAGTTGCGCACTTTGACTGAGGTATGCCTTTTTTCCGAAGTAATTCAATTCGAATAAGGTTGAGCCGCCTTCGCAGGAGTTCCCAGAAATTATTGGTGGTGTCACTTCGGTGAATCCATTCTCGCGGAACCACTCGCGCGCGCCATGGAGTATTGTGTCCTTTATTCTCATTATTGCGGCGTACCTTGGCGAGCGGAGGACGAGATGTCTATTGTCAAGGAGGAAAGCCGGCCCGTGCTCTTTCTTTCCTATGGGAAACTCTTCGGACACATAAACGATATCGAAATCTTTGCAGTGAATCTCGTAACCTCCGGGGGCGCGCTCGTCTTTCTTTGCACGCCCTCGGATAACTATTGACGATTCTCGTGTGAGGTTTTCAAGCTCCTTGAACTTGTCACCGAGCTCTTCTTTTTTTGCAATGCATTGGATAGTCCCTGTTCCGTCACGTAGGACTATGAAGACTATGCCTCCACCAAACCTTATATTCCATACCCATCCTTTCAATTGAACATCACTCTCGGCCTTTCCATCGAGAATATCAGATATTTTTACATCAACCATAAGATAAATTATATGAAAAATGTTTTAAAGATTCATCGAGAACTAATACGTATGAAATACGGTGGGGCTTTATTTGTGGTAAGTGTTGCTGCATTGGTTCTCGTGTCGGGATGCGTTTCTCACACTTCACCAGTTGATGTTGAGAACAAGACCGTTAAGCAGCTCGCCATTGATAACTGCACTATGCTTTGTCAAGATCTCATTGAATCTGGTGCCGATTTGACGAACGGTCCCTGCCTCTCGGACAATTATGCGTGGAACGTCAGTGATTGGGTATGTGACATTGCGCACAATCCGAGAATGCCCATTGACAACGACCCAAGCAATCAATGCCAGGCGTACCGAACGGGAAGCGCTCACCACTTTGTTGAGCTCACGCCGAATTGCGAATTTATACGTGCGAGGTGATTTTTTGATAACCATGGACACAATAGTTGATAACATGGAAAACATTCGGAAGATAAAAAACAGAATTGTCATTTTCAGTGGCAAAGGTGGTGTTGGAAAGACAACAGTTGCCGTCAATCTTGCTTTTGCGCTTGCGAAGTATGGCTCGAAAGTTGGACTTCTTGATGCGGACATAACCGGACCGAACGTTCCGAAGATGCTTGGCATAAGTGGTGAGCTACTCGTGAACGACGAAGGGAAGATAATTCCAAAAGAGAGAAATGGAGTTCGAGTTGTTTCAATGGGATTCATGATTGATGACAAGAGTCCGGTCATTTGGCGCGGGCCATTGAAGACTAAGGCGATAAAACAATTCCTCTCGGAAGTAGTCTGGAATAATGTTGACACGCTTGTCGTTGACTTGCCTCCGGGAACCGGCGATGAGATACTCACGATATTGCAGTACATGAAGCCGAACAAGGCGATAATCGTCACAACGCCGCAGAGCGTTTCCGTACTCGATGCGTCGCGCGCTGTGAACATGGCAAAAAAATTCTCCATAGAGTATATCGGCGTCATTGAGAACATGTCCGGTGTGATATGCCCGAAATGTGGTTATGAAATTGATGTTTTTGGAAAAGGTGGAGGGGAGAAACTTGCCAAGGATTTTGATGTCGATTTTCTTGGTTCATGCCCGATAAATGTCGGCGTTCGGGAAATGAGCGACGAAGGTAAAATTCCCGTTCTGAATTGTGATTGCAAGTTTTCAAATTCAATTTTAAGAATATCTGAAAAGGTTTTGAGGTGGTAATGTGAATGTTGTTGTTATAGGTGGAGGAGCAGCGGGAGCCATTGCAGCCCTTGTTGCAAAAAAGCGGGGAGCCGATGTAACGCTTATAAGAAAGGATAAAGAGTTTTTCGTCAAATGTTCATCGCCGTATGTCATATCTGGAGATGTTGAGTACGAGCGCGCCGTAAAATCGGACTCAATGCTGACATCAAATGGGATAAGATTAATAATAGATGAAGTTACCGACATCGACACCGAAAAGAAAATCGTAAGAGCAAGTGGCATTGATTTCTTTTACAATAAGCTCATAATAGCCACAGGTGCATATCCATTCGTTCCTCCAATGAGCGTGTCAGGAAGCGTCTTCACATTGCGCGACGGCGAAGATGTTAAGAAAATCATGGACGCGGCGAAGAGTGCGAAGAATATTGCTGTCGTTGGTGGTGGTGCAATAGGCATAGAAGTCGCGTCAGAGCTCAAAAAAATGGGAAAAAGTGTGATGATTGTGGAGCTCCTCGACCACCTAATGGAGCGCGTTTACGACGGCGAATTTTGTGAGAAGATTGAGCGCACTCTCTCAGAAAACGGGATTGAAATCCATACGTCCACAAAAGTCGAGCGCATAGAAAACAGCAACGTCGTCACGGACAAAGGAACGTTCGAAGCTGATATGGTTGTCTTGTCCATCGGTGTGCGTTCCGAAGTCGAGCTCGCGAAAAAAACCGGCCTCAATGTTGACCGTGGAATAGTTGTTAACGACAAGATGGAAACGTCGCTTCGCGACATTTATGCAGCCGGCGACTGCGCCCAATACGTCTCCATAATAGATGGTAAACCGGTGCCAAGCCAAATCGCGACAACAGCCGTTATAGAGGGGAAAGTCGCTGCGACAAACGCCACGGGAGGAAACATGAGTTTAAACGGGCTCACGAATCCAATAGCTTCAGAAGTTTTCGGAACTCCGATAGGCCGTGTTGGATTCAATGAGCTCGACTGCAAGCGTGCAGGCATAGAGTACATAAAGGGCTACGCGAAGTCGTTGAACAAGTACGACTCAGAAAAAGATGCAAAACCTATCGAAGTCAAATTGCTCTTTGAAAAGAAAAGCAAAGTCATAATAGGTGCGGAGATGATGGGCGCCAACATAGCTGAGCGCATAGACCTTATATCATTGGCGATACAAAAGAAGACGACGTTAGGTGAGCTCGCATTGATGAACTACTGCGCGCATCCTAAACTGACGCCGCTTCCTTTCATGGAGCCCATAGTTATGGCAGCTGAAAACGCACTCGAGTCGCTAAGTTAATTTCGTTAAGCTGATCAACATGGACATGAACGACATCAAAAAATCTATACTTGCTTGTAGTAGATGTGACCTTGCGAAAACGAGAAAGAATCCTGTTTCAGGCGAAGGAAACGAAAACGCCCGCGTAATGTTCGTTGGGGAAGCCCCTGGTGCCATGGAAGATGCGACGGGGCGACCGTTCGTAGGGCGCGCTGGAAAATTCTTGGATGAACTCCTTTCAAGCATTGGGCTCAAGCGTGATGATGTTTTTATAACGAACATTGTCAAATGCAGGCCGCCGCAAAATCGGGATCCCACGGACGCAGAGATAGAAGCGTGCCACGTGTTCCTCGACGACCAGATATCAATAATAAAACCGAGAATAATATGCACGCTCGGAAGGTTCGCAATGAATTATGTTCTAAACAAGTTTAACGTTCCGCACGGAAGCATAACAGAATCGCACGGACGCGTGTTCGAGGTGAGAAACCTTTTCGGAAAGATGATGATCATTCCGATGTACCACCCCGCCGCTGCTTTGTACAATCCTCAGTTGAAGAGCGTGCTCGAGAATGACTTTCAAGTCTTGAAAAGAATTCTTTAAAACATCTTTCTTATGTCACGCTCATCATGCGATAGGAATATTCTAAAGAATGAAATGTATAATATGTAAATGAACGGCCACGATGCGTAGACGAGCACAGGAAGTCCGAATAACCTTATGTTTGAATACGGTATGTTGGTGTAAACCCACGCGTGCACCGGTATGTTCATCGTTTCCCATATGAATGCAGTCAAATATGTTACTATTAACAGTGCGATTATTGGCTTCCAATAACCGAGTATCGTGTCCAAGAGAAGGCTACGCTCATGCATGTGGTACTCTGCATATTCCATAATGAACCATATGGATAGACCGGCCACAACACAGTCCCAAAAGAGCCCGCCTTTTCCAAAGAACATGTACACGCGAACCGTGAAATACACGAGTCCGAGCGCGCCGATTATTCCAATGACATCGTAGAATTTTTTGGCGAATGTTCTAGACGTTCTTTTTGCTTTCCAGCTTTTGAAAATGTTCATGACAGCAAGATATGACTCAAAGCACATCATTGAAAGGAATCCCCACGCTGGAATTGTGACAATATTCTTAAACACTCCTGGTTCAAGATAACTCCACAAGTCGCCGATTATGTTCCCGCCGAGCTCAAATATCACACCAAGAACGCACCCGGCAAGAAACAAATGAAAAAAGAATTTTTTGTATTTGCCAAAATTGTAAATAAACGATTCGCCGCTTAGGCGGTAGTTCATTGCATCGAAAAACAGCACGTATCCTATCATGAAAATTCCAGGAAAGATATATGAAAATTCCCATGCATACATGGTCCAGCTCATTACAAATGAAAGCGATATGATAAGCAAGCCGAGAATTCCGTACCAAACGTAAAATTTCTTCATATAATTATTTCTCGCGAGCGATATTTAAAAATGTCAAGGCAATTTCTTTTATGGTGTTCAAAGT
>WALQ01000040.1 GCA_015522745.1 Candidatus Aenigmatarchaeota archaeon | reverse complement strand
TCCAATCACCTTATAAATATGTATAACCAAAAAGTTTAAATACTTTTCGTTTATTCACTACCAAAAAGATACAAATAAAGTAAAGAGATTGAAAACTATTTCACCCGAAGCTCATCTTTTTTGCCACGGTAGAGCTCGAGCCTCTTGATGTGGCTATCAGACAACTCCATAAAAACGTTCACGTAAGGCCCGAATCCAGCGTTGATGGTCATGGTTCTTCCAATTTCAAATTTTCCGAAATGCTCGTGTATGTGTCCTCCGATACAAACAAGTGGTTGATACTTCTCAATCATCTCCCTGGCGATAAGAGAACCATAGTGGTACCCGTAGCGCGGTGAGCTCTTGTTCGTTATTTCATCCAGCGGCGTGTTGAACGGAACGTCGTGGGATATGAAAATGACCGGCTTTGTTGCCTTTTCGAAAAGTGATTCGAGCTTTTTGGAATCTTTTTCATAATCTTTTTTCATCCTTTCTAATTCTTCTTTCCCGGTGGATTCCAAATCTTCCTTGTACTGCGGATATTCTGGACCTGATGATATTCCGTGTCCTATGATTTGGTAATCCCCTATGTCAATGAGCTTGTGGTGAACGTCAACGATGTTCGGGAGTCCCTTTATGAGGTCTCTGTAACGGTCCCTTCTCATGAAGTCCCATCCGAGCTCCTTGTTCTGCTTTCCTGTCCATTCCCAATTTCCGGGAACGATGTACACCGGAACCCCGAAGTGGTTCAGGAACTCGAGCACTTTCCTTCCCTTTGACAGCGACTCTTCAACCAGTTCCCGCGCTTTCTCCTTTCCGACGATGTCGAACCATCTATTGTATTCGGATTTTTCTTCAAATCTTTTTCTCATCCCCTCGAAGACGAGCGGTCCTATTTTGTCTGATGAACAGAAATCACCGGGAGCTATTATCGCGTCAAAATCCTTGAAGTAGATGTTCGGCTTGCTGCCGTGCAAATCTCCAACCACTAGAAATTTTGTTTCCATACATTCGTTTATGTGAAAAACTTAAAAACATGCGAACAAACAAACGTTATGAAACTTTTCCCATTCTCGCGCGTCCGCCCGGGACAGAAGGAATTCATGGACGACGTCAAATACGCCATTGAGAACAAGCTCAACATAGTTGCCAATGCGCCGACGGGAATCGGAAAGACGGTGGCGACGCTTGCACCCGCGGTGGAATACGCGATAGAAAACAACAAGACCGTGTTCTTCCTCACGCCGCGTCACTCGCAGCACATGATAGCCGTCGAAACGCTGCGCCTTATGAAGAGGAAGGCGAGATTCACGGCGGTTGACATAATAGGCAAAAAATGGCTGTGCCCCATAGAGGGCGTCGATTTCCTCTCAACGAACGAATTCAACGAGTACTGCAAGTACATGCGCAAGGAGGAGAAGTGCCCGTTTTACAACAACACGTGGAAGGGCGGAAAGCTGACGGAGCGCGCTCAGGCGATGCTCAGGGAGCTCGCCTTGAACTCACCTGTCCATGCGGACGAAATCAGGCTAATGGCGGACAAGTTCTGCCCGTATGAGCTCCTCATAAATCTTTCGAAGCAGAGCTCAGTCATAATTGCCGATTACTACCACGTCTTCTCGCCGTACTCAAACCTTCTCCTGAGAACGGGCAAGAAATTCGATGATGCCATAATAATTGTGGACGAGGCCCACAACCTTGGCGATCGTATAATGAACCTGATGTCGGCGTCCATATCGACGAAGTCCGTGGCGCGCGCCATAAAAGAGGCGGAACGATTCGGATTCAGTTCGATTGCGCGCCACTTGAAGGAAATCAAGCGGGCACTCCTAAACATAGGTGATAGCGACAGAATAGTCGAGAAGTCGGACTTCTTCAACCTTCTGAGCGGAATAACGGACATAATGGCGGAGATGAACGCCGCTGCCGACGAAGTCCTCGAGGAGAAGAAGCGGTCGTACATATCATCAGTCGTGAAGTTCTTGGAGTCGTGGGACAGCGATGACGATGGATTCTCGCGCGTGTACAAGCGGGACAGAAACGGAAATGCCTATCTTTTCTACAATTGCCTCGATCCGTCGAAAATCTCAAAGGAGATTTTTGACAGCGCCCACTCCAGCGTGCTTATGTCGGGCACGATGAAACCGCTTGATATGTACGTTGACATTCTCGGTCTGAGCAAGGAGCGGATGCTCAAGAAAGAGTACGTGTCCCCGTTTCCAAAGAAAAACAGACTTGACATAATAGTTCCCGGAACGACGACGAAGTACTCGAAGCGCGGCGATGACATGTGGAGGATAATGGCGCGCCACATCATAGAGATATCGAACGCAATTCCGGGAAACCTCGCCGTTTTCTTTCCTAGCTACGACATAAAGGACAATGTGATGAAATTCTGCCGCGGCCACATCGAGAAGACGATAATCGAGGAGAATCGGAACATGACAAAGGAGGAAAAGTCGCTGACGTACAAAAGATTCGTGGCAAACTCTTTGAACGGGTCTGTGCTCTTCGGTGTACTCGGCGGGTCATTCAGCGAAGGCGTTGACTTTCCGGGAAACGCCATAAACGGCGTTATAATAGTCGGGCTCTCGTTGCGCCAGCCGACGATTGAGACAAAAGTGATGATAGACTACTACGACAAGAAGTTCCATCGTGGCTGGGACTACGCGTACATATACCCGGCGGTCAGGAAATCGTTGCAGGCGGCCGGGAGGTGCATACGCTCCGAAACGGACCGTGGGGTCATCGTGTACCTGGACGAGCGCTACCTTTGGTCGAACTACAGGAAGCTTTTCCCGGCGGATTTCAACATAAAGGTCACGAAAGAACCCTGCAAGTACATACAGGAATTTTTCTCGAGATGAAAGCAATTTAAACGTTGTTTTCAATTAGAATTAAAGGAGGTTTTGAAAATGGTGAAATTCGAGACCATAACGGCAAAAGAAGTGAACATAGGAAAGAACAACTTTTTGGAAGTCGCAAGAAGAAAGGCAATATCCGACAAGGGTGAGAATGAATTCCTCTCCATATCCAGGGGATTCGTCACGGACAACGGCGAGAAGAGGTATCTCAAGTCATTCACGATTCCTTTGGACGAAAATGTGAGGAAGTTCGTTTCTGAAGCTCTCTTAGAGGTGTAGAATGAGCAGAATGGACGAGCTCAGGAAAAAAGTCGATGAGCTCAAGAAAGACGGGTTCGTCGTCTCTTCTTTTTTTACTTTTGGAAAGAACATTGATGAGCTCAAGTCCAATTGGAGTGCCGGAATGAAAAAGGGAAATCGGTTCGTCGTCGTTTCCGACTCAGTCCGAGACGATACGCAATTGTCGGAAAGTGTTGCGAACGAGAAGTTGTTCGATGACCGGATTTACGATCATTTCAAGAGCGCTATGGAGAAAATCGATTTCAACCCATCGAGCATAATCATAACCGTGACGGACAAAATCACGATAACTTTATTCCACGGTCTTCATGCGAAGAAAATCGTCGTTGGCGAAGGCGAAAAGGACGTTGTTTTGTTCAAGAGATTGGGTCGGTGAATATGGACACAAACTTGTGCATTCTCGGAAGCGGAAAGATAATTGAATTCTTCAAAAAGTCAAGCGTGACAGACCTGGCTATATACCACAGGCAGACCGAGCGCGGGATAATCACGGCCATCGTTCCGAACTACGAGAAGATACAGACGGTTCCGTTTGCGCTGAACATGGCGGACCACGTGATAATATCCGTTGAGAGCGTGAACAAGGAGCTCGGCGAGATGATACTCATCGCTAATGAATTCCCGCTTGATGGGAAGATAGTTGTTTACGAAGATTACATGGCTGACGAGGTGAAGCGCGTTCTTGCGGGAACGAAATTCGAGAAATTCCCAATTCTCGTGAACCCGACGCTTGATGAGCTCGTTGACGGCTACACCGATGGAACGGGCAAAAACGATGGAAAACTCGTTCTCGTTGACCAGTACTTCAAAGTCAAGGGCGTTGGGGACGTCGTCCTGGGTTTCATGAAATCCGGCTGCGTCAAGAAATTTGACAAGCTCGTTGTCTATCCTTCGAAAAAGGAGTGTGTCGTGAAGAGCATACAGGTCATGAGCAAGAACGTGGATGAGGCGTGTGCCGGAACTCGCATAGGGTTCGCGCTAAAGACGGCTGCTGAGCTCGGTCGCGGGAACGTTCTTTCGGACAATGAGCTCTCCGTCTCTGACAAAATAAACGGGCGCATAGTCAAGAACAAATTCTACAAGTCGGAAATTCCGAAACAATTCCAGGCCGTCATCGGCCTCCAGTACGTCACGGCGACGTTTGACGGAGCTCTGAATCTCATGCGGCCCGTTGTGCTTGAAACGTTCGGAAATCCGATAATACTCATAAGCCAAAATTCATTCCCTCATCTGATAGGTAGGTTTGATGTTCTTCGATAAAATTTACGAGTCGTGGCGCGAGATACAGTACGAAAAATATGAGCTCATTCTTCCAATGGTCCGTTCGTATGCCCGCAACGGTCGCGTGCTCGACATAGGATGCGGAAAAATGTTTTTCGAGGACTTCGCGCGGGAAAGGTCGGCGAAATTTAAGATAGTTTCAACAGACATTGAAAGGCCGGCGGACGTTATGTGCGACGGCTTAAATCTTCCTTTCAAAAAGGCGTTTGACGTTGTTCTTGCGATCGACTCCTTACACAAGTTTGATCCGTCCGACGTAAAGTGCGTCCTCAAAGACGGTGGCGTGTTCATAGCGGCGCTTCCAAAGAAATTCGAAGACGAATTCAAAAAGGTGAAGATGCGAATTGTTGATTGCCGGCATATTAACGGCCGCGAGGAAGAGATTGTCAAAGTTTTCTCACATTCTCTCCAAAGGCTCTATACCGAGTAGGTACAGTCCGCTTTCGATTTTTTTCGATATCTCATTGAGAAACGTAATGTATCCGCCTTCATTCCCCGAGCCGATTATTCTCGTTTCGTGGTAGAATGTGTTGAAAAGGGTGCAAAGCTCGAGAAGGTACGATGCTATGTAATTCGGTTTGTTCTCGTTAAGCGCCTTTTTGACTGTGTAGTTGAATTTGGAGAGCTCCTTGACGATTTTCTTTTCCGTGCTGCTCTTAGGATGAAACACTCCGCTATTCGAGCCGATTTTCCTCAGTATGGACTTTATTCTCACGTTCGTGTACTGGACGTACGGACCGCTGTCGCCCTCGAAGCTCATTATCCTGTCCCAGTCGAACTCGACGTCTTTCGTGCGGTTTTGCTTCAAATCGTTGAATTTTATCGCCCCGACGGCGACCTTTCTCGCCACGTCCTCCTTGTTTTCTATGTCGCGGTCCTCGAGTATTTTCATGGCAAGCGAGAACGCCTTGTCTATGACGTCTTTGAGAAGTATGATTTTCCCCTTACGCGTTGAGAGCTTTCCGTCCTTCGTCACGACGAGGCCGAAGCCGACGTGCTCGTACTTTGAAGAGTCGAAACCCATGAGCTTTGCCGCGGAAAAGACCTGCTTGAAATAGAGCGACTGCTCCTGCCCAACGACGTACAAAATCCTGTCGGGGCGGAATGTTTCTTCCCTGTATTTTATTGCGGCGAGTTCCCTCGTCTGATAAAGCGTCGAACCGTCGGATTTGAGTATGATAAGATCCGTGAGTCCGAACGGTTTCAAATCTATGTAGACCGAGCCGTCGTCGTTTGTCTTCGCTATTCCGCGCGCGAGCAACTCCTCAACAAGTTCTTTCGCCTTGTCAACGTAAAAACTCTCGCCGAGCGCGTAGTCAAACTTGACGTTGAGAAGGTCGTAGGTCTTTCCAAACTCCTTCATGCTTATGTCGACGAAGAGCTTCCAAAGCGCTTTCAACTTTTCATCCCCGTTCTCGAGGCGCTTGAAATATTCCCGTGCCTCTTCAATGAGCTCCGGGCGCTTTTCAGCTTCCTTGTGGAACTTTATGTAAATTCGCGTGAGTTCGCCAATTGGGTCTTCATCGAGTTTTTCCTTGCTTGACCAGTGGATGTAGGCGTAAAGGAGCTTTCCGAACTGCGTTCCCCAGTCGCCCACATGGTTGTCCGCCACAACTTTCCATCCCGCGTAAGAGTATATGTGGCGTAGCGAGTCACCGATTATTGTCGAGCGCAAGTGCCCTATGTTCATGGGCTTCGCTATGTTCGGTGATGAGAAATCGATCACCACGGTTCCGCTTTCGCTCAACTTTTTATCGAGAAGGTTGAACGCTTTTTCCTCGTCCATGTGGAAGTTTATGTAATGACCCGCCAAAGTCACGTCCTTTATGAGCGGGTACTTTTTGGATGCGCTTTTTACACTCTCGAACACGGAATCCGCGTTCTTTGAGAATGTGCAGAGGTCGGCTATACCTTTTGGTGGCTCGAAAACGTTCGGGCGCACGCCTGCGTCCTTGAGTGCGTCTTCACATTGTTCTTTGAATATCATGAACGGCATGGAATCACTAATATGATTTGAATCGAAATTTATATAATCATTTATATAATTTGCAGCGATAATCTATAGGGTGAATTTTCGTGAAATGCCCATACTGCGGATATCCTGAAACGAACGTCATAGACTCCCGCGAGTCGTCGGACGGTCTCTCTGTGAGGCGGAGGCGCGAGTGCCCGAAGTGCAAGCGCAGGTTCACGACGTATGAACGCATAGAGACAAACGTTATTGTCATAAAGAAGGACGGTCGCCGCGAGGCGTTCGACAGACAGAAACTCTTCAACGGTGTTCAAAAGGCGTGCGAGAAGCGCCCGATACCAATGGAAGACATCGAGAAGCTTGTCAACGACGTCGAGATGACACTGCGAGCTCGTGGTCAGGAAGTTTCCAGCAGGGAGATTGGAAACATAGTCATGAAGAAGCTCAAGAAGCTCGACAAGATAGCGTACATAAGATTCGCGTCCGTGTACAAGGAGTTTGCTGACATCGATGACTTCAGGAATGAGCTCTCGAAACTCAGTGGGAAGAAGTGAATTTTGGTCTCTTTCCCGACTATTTTCTCGTCTTTATCGAAATTATGTCCCCGTTTTTCAGGACGTAGTCAGCGGAGACGCGGCGCTTCGTCCGTGCGTCTATGGCGGCTATGAACTTCTTACCTATGTCCTCGTGTATCGTGTATGCGAGGTCGAGCGCAGTGCCGTTTTCGTCGAGGAGGAATGCGTCTGGAAGTACGTTGCCTTTCTTGTCGCTGAAATGGACTTCGTCTTCGACAGGGTAGACGACTTTCATCTTCAATTTTCCAAAGACGAGAGTGTTGAGAACATTTTGCACTCCGGTACTTTTCCACTTATCGAGAAATTCCTCTATGAACTTCATCGCGCTCTTTTGCTTCTCGTTGAGCTCCCCAACCACTTCAAACGTTGACGCGCCCGGTATGTACTTTATCAGACCGCGCTCTGACGCTTCTCGGAGTGCGAGCTCAATTTCCGCGGAGCACGGTATGATTTCATAGTCGAACTTTTCCTTCAACCGTCGTAGGTTCTCCTCGGCGCCCGGAACGTCTATCTTGTTTGCCGCTATGACCATCGGCTTCGATATCCTCCTCAGATGCGATATGAAATCGAGTATGTCATAGTCCTGCCACATTGAGACGGGTATGCTCACGTCAAGCGACGATTGGGAGATGGCTTTCTCAATGTCGATCTTTTTTATTCCGAGTCCTGAAAATCTTTTCTCCATAGCCACGATTATTGTGTCATAATCAACGCGTATGTTCTTCAACGACCGCAGTTCCCTGTTCAGAATTTCGAGCATCCAATAGTCCAGCTCGTTCTCGAGCATTTTCACGGTCTCAGAAGGGTCGAATCCCTCCGTTGTCTCCCCGTCGCTGTTTGTCCTTCCGGAAACGTCTAGAATGTGAATGAGACCGCGCGATTTCATGACGTCCTCGAGAAACGCATTCCCTCGACCGCGGCCTTCGTGCGCTCCACTGACGAGTCCCGCGACGTCCCAAACCTTTATCGGGATGAACCGAGTGCCATCGATGCACGGCGCGTTGCGCGGATTGCATTGAACACCGAGCTCAACGTGCGGGCACTTCGCCGTCACAAATGCCGTCCCCTCGTTCGGCTCTATGGTCGTGAATGGGTAAGACGCTATCTTCACGTCCTTAAGCGTTATGGCCTTGAAGAACGTGCTTTTTCCAGACGACGGAGCTCCGACAAGTCCAATTTCAACAGTCATGATTGCACCAAAAAGAATTGTAGATGAGTGTTTAAAAGTTTATTCTGGATATCACTCGAATTTATAACCGTCCCACAAATGTATTATAGCTACATCAGGTATGTTTCTATCGATATATGTTTTCCCATCATCCAGATTTTCATATTTTATGTGTATTTCTTTTATGTTGCTTATTACCAATGGCTTCTTTATCATCAATGGGTTTCCCCCACCCAAGTGCTGTACATAACCATCTATTTTGAAATTTCCAAGTAAAGATTCAAGAATCATATGTTCTGGGTGATAATGGGATTTTTCATATTCAACGTTATCCTGCTCCATGTTTTGCTCCAATATTTTTTGATAAAGATGTTTATCATGTGGAATCAATATGTAGCCATTGTGGATGTGCACCGCATAATCATTTTTGTCTGTAAACTCTAGTTTTTTGCTGTTGGAAAATGACGATCGGATATAGTCACTGACTCTCTTTCCATCTGGAACAAGAATCGTACCTTCGTATTTTATTATTTTTGACGCCGCCAAATCTGTTGGTATGTAAACTTCTATTGGAATTTTAACGTTATTTAACACAATGACCACCTTAAAGTAATCATAATGACAAAGTTTATAAAGGTTTGAAAATTGATAAAAATTCAAACGTTTTGGTTCTATCCCTTCACGACTCCGAGTGGCCTCATTTTCGCGACTGCCTTCGCAATTCCTGATCCTTCGCAGACGCGTACGACCTCTGAGACGTCCTTGTACGCCTCCGGGGCTTCCTCGGAAAGCATGCCTTTCGATGCGCTGCGCGCGTACACGCCGCGGCTCTTGAGCTCATCAATTATTTCACTGTCCGTAAATCTTGATGTAGCTTTGTTTCGCGAGAGAGCCCGTCCTGCTCCATGCGCTATGGAGCCGAACGTTTTCTTCATGGCGAGCTCCGTTCCGACCATGACGTACGAATGTGTTCCCATAGACCCGGGAAGGAGAACGGGCTGGCCGACGGAGCGATAGTCCTTTGGAACTTCCGGCTCGTTCGGACCGAACGCGCGCGTCGCGCCCTTTCTGTGAACGTACACGTCTTTCTTCTTTCCGTTCACAAAGTGCTTTCTCCGCTTGATTATGTTGTGCGCAAGGTCGTAAACGAGCGGCGCCTCGACGTTGAAAACGTTTTTGAGTGCTCTCCTCACCTGATGCGTTATGAGTTGCCTGTTTGCCCACGCGAAGTTAGCGGCCGCCTTCATGGCGTCGAAATACTCCTCCTCTTCCTTCGAGCCGGTTGGCGCGTAAATGAGCTCCGGATCGGGGATTGATTTCGCTATTTCCGGATGACGCTCGTTGAGAATGCGCACGAAATCCGTTGCGACCTGGTGCCCGAATCCACGCGACCCGGTGTGTATCATCACGACGACCTCGCCTTCAAAGAGACCGAACGCCTTGGCCGCCTTTTTGTCGAGAATGTGCTCAATTGCCTGAACTTCGACGAAGTGGTTTCCCGCACCAAGAGTTCCGAGCTGGTGGAGGCCGCGCGAAATCGCTTTTTCGCTCACGTTGGCGTCTGTTTCCATGCGGCCGTTCTCTTCTATGTGCTCTACGTCACTGTCGTATCCATAACCCTTCTTAATGAGATACTGCACTCCGCCTTGAAGGATATTCATGAACTCGCCGCGCGAGAATTTTAACTTCGACTTCTTTCCAACGCCTGCGGGAACCAATTTGAATATTTCGTCCATGAGGTTCTTTATCTTGTGACCGACGTCTTTGACACTGAGCTCCGTCCTCAACAGCCGAACGCCGCAGTTTATATCGAACCCGCACATGCCCGGGCTCACTCCGCCTTCGTTCACGTCGAACGCCGCGACGCTTCCTATCGGAGCTCCGTATCCGTAGTGTATGTCCGGAAGGCCGATTACGGACTGCACGCCCGGGAGCGTTGAAATGTTCGCAAGCTGCTCGAACGAACCCGCGTCGACGTTTTGCATGAGCTCGTCCGAGAGGAAAAGAAGCGGAGATACGTTCATTTTTCCCTCCTTCTGGAGCTCGAAAACGAATTCGCTTATTTTTTTGATTTTCATTATAATCACCAAAATACCATTCACGATGAGTTTCTTAAATGTTTGCCGCATAAAAAATTTATGCTTGCGTACGTTGATGTGTGGATTGTCGGCGTGGTAGTATCACTCGCGCTTGCGATGCAGAGCATGAACAACCGCGATGACATGTACCCATCCCAAAAGGCGGCGTGGATAGTCGTCATAATTCTTCTTGGGGTTGTCGGGCTCTTTCTTTACGCGTGGATGACTGAAGCGAGGTTGAAAAAATGAGAATAGCGGTTATCGATTACGACAAGTGCGAGCCGAACAAGTGCGGATGGCAGTGCATAAATGTGTGTCCTATAAACAGAAAGGGGGAAGTTTGCATAGGGAAGGAAAATTTGATAATTAATGGCGCCTCGCGTGAGCTCCCTGTGATAAACGAATCACTTTGCATAGGATGCGGTCTCTGCGTCAAGAAGTGCCCGAAAAAGGCGATAAAAATAGTCAACACCCCTGAACGGCTGAAAGAGCGTCCCATCCACCGATACGGAAAAAACGGATTCGTTTTGTTCAGGCTTCCAATTCCGAAAAAAGGCGTTGTCGGACTTCTTGGACCAAATGGAGTGGGAAAGACGACATCGCTGCGCATACTTTCTGGCGAGCTCAAACCAAACCTCGGCGGTGATGCGACGTGGGAGGAAGTCATAGGTGTGCATCGCGGAACCGAGTTGTTCAACTACATGAAGAAACTCTCGACGGGCGATGTGAAGGCCGTGTACAAGCCGCAGCAGGTTGACAAGATACCAAAGGTTGTTCATGGAAAAGTGCGTGACCTCGTAAAAGGTGTTCAAGACGACGTGCGCGCAAGACTCGGCGTGAACGAAATACTCGATAGGAACATCGAGAACCTTTCAGGCGGTGAACTTCAGCGTGTTGCCATAGCGGTGGCGCTGTCGAAAGAAGGTGATATATATTATTTTGACGAGCCGACGTCCTATCTCGACGTTCGGGAGCGCATAAACGTTGCAAAGATGATAAGGGAGAAATCAGTGAGCTCTTCCGTGATGGTCGTGGAACACGACCTCGCGACGCTCGACTTTCTCGCGGACACGATACATATATTCTACGGAGAGCCAGCAGCGTTTGGCATAGTGTCCAAGCCTTACACGGTCAAGAACGGTATAAACGCTTTCCTCGATGGCTACATAAAAGGCGATAATGTCCGCATACACGATCCGATAATCTTTGAGCGTGTCGCCACAGTGGAAAAGAAGAAGGAACCGTTCGTCGAGTTCACGGACATTGCGAAAAAGTTCGACTCGTTTGAGCTCCGCGTGAAAGGAGGCGTGATTTACAAGAATCACGTCGTGGGAATTTTCGGTGCAAACGGCCTCGGAAAAACGACGTTCATGAAAATACTCGCGGGTGAATACGAGTTCGATGGCGAGATATCAAGAAAGGTGAAAGTTTCGTACAAACCACAGTTCATATCGTCTAATTACGATGGCAGCGTTCTCAGCATCCTTTCGGAGATAAATCCGTTCAGCACGGAGACAATGAACACGATAATACGGCCGCTTGGCGTTGACAAGCTGTTTGAAAAGAGCGTGTCTTCGTTGTCGGGAGGTGAGCTCCAGCGCGTTTCCATTGCACTATGCCTCGGACGCAAGGCGGATTTGTACCTTTTGGACGAGCCGTGCGCCTACCTCGACGTTGAACAAAGGATGACGGTCGCGAAAATGGTCCACAATCTTGGAAAGACGTTCATGGTTATAGACCACGACCTTATGTTCTTGAATTACATAAGCGACGAGTCCATGGTGTTCACGGGTGAGAGGAGCAAGTTTGGACACGCCGAAATGATGCCGTTGAAGGAAGGTATGAACAAGTTTCTCAAAGAAATAGGCGTGACATTCAGGCGCGACCCAGAGACGAACAGACCACGCGCAAACAAACCCGGTTCCCAGAAGGACAGTGAGCAAAAATCATCTGGAGTGTTTTACGCATAAGTGGAAGAATTTTTCAATGACTTTATCGTTTCTTATCTTCACACCTTCCGATTTAAGAAGGCGCACTTTCTCTTTCACGCCGCGCGCGAATCCACCAACATTTCCATTTGACATCACGACTCTGTGACAGGGAATATCCTTTGAATGATTTGAATGAAGAATTGCTCCAACGGCCCTTGGAGACGTCTTCGCGAGCTTCGCTATCTCGCCATACGTGGAAACGTACCCTTTCGGTATGGATTTGGTGAGCTCGAAAATGCATTCTCTAACGGATTTGCCTTCCATTGAGAATCCTCTCTATGTTCTGCAAGCGCTTCAGTATCATTTCATTCTGAGCTCGCACAGCATCCAATTGATTTATCATATATTCCATGGAATTGTTATTTGGTTGATTTCGCGGACGTTCAAGCGGCATTTCCATGGGTTCAAATCTTGTTGGTGAGAAATTGTTAGCATTTGTTGGATTATGAGTTAACGGATTTGACTGATCTCTTTCAAATGGATTGTTCCCACGGTTATCAAACGGGTCATATTTGTCTAAATTATCCTTTGGCTTTTGGGAAACAGCAAATTTCAATTCTTCGTGTAATGGGTTGGTCTCCCGTTTTTGAATTAACTTTTTCTTTATTCCATCGAATATGGACATTTTACACACCTTCCAAAATCTCATGAGCGTTTGTTCCAAATGCATCGAGTAAATCAGTTTTAAAATCCTGAACCCATTGCTTCAAATCTTCTATATACTTTCTTCTCTGCTCGTAGTAGAACATTTTCATAAATATTCTGTAAAATAGACGTTGGAGAAAGTTCCCGTATGAAAATGATGTTTCAATTGACGGTTTAATCGCAAGCATGAAAGATCCGCTTTTCGTTTTCTTTCCTTCATTCATTTCAAATTGAAGTTTAAAATTATATTTTGTATACCTATCAAGCTTGTTTTTTGCACTCCATGTAGCATCGAGCGTGTACGTATCGCCAATATCCACAAACAAGAATTTGTCTTCGAACCAAAATTTGCTGGACACCCTAAATCTTCGTTTTGCTATCTCTTTTATTATGTCTATTGCCGCCGATGGGGTTGGACCTTCATATTTTATCTTTATTGCCCACGACGGAGCAAGTACTTCGTCTACGAACTTCAATTTCTTAAGACTCATTCAACACCACTCCAAAATGCTTGAGTTCAGCCTGGAATCTCATACAGAGCTCGCGCGATTCATCGTAAAGCCGCTCGCGAGTTCTTTTGTAAAATAACGAATCCCACAACTTTCTTAATACTTCGTAGAACACGGTCTGCTGCCATACGTAATCCTGTGGGAATTCTGTGACAACGCGTGGCTCGAAGACTACGGAAACCTTTCCATATCCATTCTCTGAGTATCCTTTAAGGTCGATGTCCATATTGAGGTACGACCACCTATCAAACGGTTTTGTAAGCAACCAATTTATCTTGAACTTATGGCCATTCTCCATTTTTTTCCAATTGTAGTCTTTCTCCTGAATATACGCATCCGGAACGGCGAATATGCGCTTGAGGAGTTCCCCAACCTTTGTGTAGAACTTCTCAGGGTGCTTCCCCTCAAAACGGAAGTATATCTTTTTCACTGGTGGAAAGAGGTCCTCCCATATTGTAAGCCTTGTACGAGCCCATACCATAAAAACACCTATTATTTTTATACTTTCATTACATAAATAATTTATGATACTTCAAATAATTGCTATAATTCTCATCTCACTTGGAGTATGGATGATACTCACGTGGGACAGAAGTATAGACAACAAGACACTTGCAATAGTGATTGCCCTTGGTATAATCTTTATCTTTGTTGGAGTGCGGGTACTGTTCATGAATGTTTCGTCCGGATTGATTCTGAAGCGAATCACAGGACTCATACTTGGAGCCATTGGCGTGTTCTTCATCACAGGATTTCCAGATGTCGTTGCAGATTATCAAAGCCCTGGAATGACATGGCTCATGACGTTCATTGGCATAATATTTATTGTGTCATCAGCGTATCTTATTCT
>WALQ01000039.1 GCA_015522745.1 Candidatus Aenigmatarchaeota archaeon | reverse complement strand
GTTTTCTATAAATTATTTCGCGTTCTTTTATTTCTATTATTCCAATTATATTTTTGGGAGAGACTGAGTCTTCGAATATCATCCAATCCTTCTCTCTTCCATCTTTCTTTGTTGGAATGTATGCAGAATGCTCATAACCACGCGGATTTATTATTATCACAGCATCTCCTCCGCTCTTTTCTAGAGATTTATGAGGGCTTTTTGTCGTATAAACGCCATACCCATAAACTCCGTGAGATGACTCAATACCTTCTCTTAGAATAGATTCAATTAATTCTGAATGTGTTCCGTGAAAGACGATGTTTCTTTTTTTCATTGTATCACTTTTTTTCCTTTTTCCTGTGGTATGACTCTTATCTTGCCGTCAAATTCTTTGGAGAGCTCCTTCCCGTCAAAAATCCTGTCGAGCGTTATGGCGAGTGCCGCGACTTCGCTGTGTGGTTGCGTCGTCACGGATATGTTGAAATCGGCGAGTTGATACACTTCTGGTGGAACTTTTTCGCCGCCTATAATTATGAGCAAATCATCTGATTTCTTAATTTCGCCCATCTTTTCCTGAATTGGAATTCCGTACATTGTCAGATGCACGACTTTGAATCCACGCTTTTTGTAATCCTTTATGACCTTTACGTGTGAGCTTTCGTGCCTTGCTTGGAAATTTCCTCCCCACCGCTGAACGACGTTCTTTATGCTCTCAATGAGTCCGTGGTCTTCGTCTCCCGTAAAAATTATTTCGTCCGCACCGAAGGCTCTTGACACAAGGCCGCAGTGGGTCGACATCCTGTCGTCGCGCCCGATTCTGTGATTCAATCTCAGAACGCTTATCATGTTATCACAATAGCCCCGCGCGGATTCGAACCGCGGTCTCGGGCTCCAAAGGCCCGAATGCTTGGCCACTACACCACGGGGCTGTTCTTAAAAAATAATCCAAACAAAAGTATAAAAAATAAACTACTCTTTTTTCTTCGTCATCGGAAACGGTATGACTTCCTTGATGCTCGTCTTTTCCGTCAGTATCATCACAAGGCGGTCTATGCCTATTCCAAGTCCTCCTGCCGGTGGCATCCCGTAGCGCATCGCTTCTATGAAGTCCTTGTCGTACTGTTGCGCTTCCTCGTCACCAAGGACGCGCCTCTTCGTCTCCTCCCTGAATTTCTCATCCTGCTCCACTGGGTCGTTAAGCTCAGTGTACGCGTTTGCGAGCTCCATTCCGGAGATATAGAGTTCGAACCTCTCTATGAGGCGTGGGTCTTTTCTATGTAATTTGCACAGGGGCGATGTCTCCTTGGGGTGGTCTATCACAAATGTTGGCTGTATCAAGTTGCTTTCGCAGAACTGCTCGAACAATTTCGCTATAGCAAGCCCGCGGTTGTAGCCGCCGGGTATCTCTTTTTCAAGCAACGATTGTATCTCTTCGTCGCTCATCTTTTCAACATCGTATCCCTTTTCTTTCAGCGCGTCGAACATCGTCACTCGTTTCCAAGGCGTTGAAAGGTCTATCTCATGCTCGCCGTATTTGAATTTGGCTGTTCCGAATACTTTCTTCGCGACTTCGCTCACGAGCTTTTCCGTGATGTCCATCATGTCGTTGTAGTCGGCGTACGCCTGGTATAGCTCAATCGACGTGAACTCTGGGTTGTGCCTCGTATCTATGCTCTCGTTTCGGAAGTTTTTTGTTATCGAGTACACCTTGCTTATGCCGCCCATTATGAGCCGCTTCAAGTAGAGCTCCGGTGATATGCTCAAGTACCAGTCCTCGTTGAGGTCGTTGACGTGCGTCTTGAATGGCTTTGCGTTCGCGCCACCGTAAACGGGCTGGAGTATCGGTGTTTCTATCTCCACGAATCCGATTGAATTCAGGTAGTTACGTATTTCGGCGATTATCCTCCCGCGGAGGACGAACGTCTTTCTCACGTCGTCGTTGAGTATCATGTCGAGATTTCGCAATCTATAACGTACATCGACGTCTTTGAGACCGAACCACGTTGATGGAAGGTTGTAGAGCGCTTTGCTCAATATATCAAAGTCCTTTACCATGATTGTGAGCTCTCCCGCTTTTGTGAAGAAGAGCTCGCCTTTCACGCCGACAAAATCGCCACGCGTTATGTACTTCTTGAATATCTCGTACTTGTTCCCGAGGTCGTTCACCCGAAAGCAACACTGAATTTTCTCACCGTCGAAAATGTCTATGAATGCCATCTTTCCATGGCCGCGTATTGCCATGACGCGCCCGGCTGTTGAAACCTCTTTATCCACGATTTCTTTTTTGTTCCGCGAGACAATTTTTGGAATCTCATCCGTCATGTTGAACTTTTGAGGATACGGATTGATTCCAATCTTCCGCAGGGCGTTCACAGATTCCGATCGCTCTTTAAAATCAAATCTCTCCATTCAAACCACCATTAACTTTATATATTTCAGAAGCAAATTATTAAAAGGTGTAAGAG
>WALQ01000038.1 GCA_015522745.1 Candidatus Aenigmatarchaeota archaeon | reverse complement strand
CCTATGTCCATCTTGACTCCTACAATGATATTTGTATTTCCTATTTTCACTTCCGCAGAGCCTTCAGCTTTTGGGATTACATTTTTCTTTATTTCTATTTTTCTGTATTCGTAAAAGCCGCGTTTGTCGACTCTTTTTCCTTTGTTTAAAATTTCTACCATGGTGTCCTTATCTATGTGGAACATCACTCAACCACCTCTTCTTTGTATTTGTCCTTGAGTGCCTTCTTCTGGACTTCATAAACTTTCTTCGCGCCATTGACAGCGAGGTCGAATATCTTTTCAAACTCTTCAAAGCTAACTTTTCCATCCATTTGAAGAAGGGTTACAAGATTTTTCTTCGGATAGTATGCAACGGGAAGGTCTACCTCTCCCTCTGTGTCTTCCTTTCCGGCTATATCGAGAACAATCTCACCCGCAACTTTTCCTGCAGAAGCGCTCGCAACTAGATCCCTCATGGGGATTCCTGCATCGGCGAGAGCTATCGATGCTGCGTTTATACCAGCGCATCGTGTTGATGCGTCAGCCTGTATTATTTCTATGTAGACGTCTATGGAAGTTCTTGGAAATTCTTCGAGGAAGAGAACCGGTTTGATTGCCTCCGTTGTGACCTTGGATATCTCAATTGACCTTCTGTCTGGTCCGGGACGCTTCCGTTCAGTTGTTGAAAACGATGCCATGCTATACGTGCATCTCAAAATGGCTTCTTTTGGATTTTCAAGATGTTTTGGATGCACTTCCCGTGGACCGTAAACACCTGCTATAGCTATCGTGTTTCCAAATCTAAAGTATCCAGAACCGTCTGCATTCTTCAATACTCCAGCTTTTGCTTCCATTGGTCGGAGCTGATCGTACGTCCGGCCATCGATTCTTTTTCCGTCTTTGAAAAATTCTATATCAGTCATTACAATCACCTCTTAAGTTTCTCATCGAGAAACTTTGATATTTTGTCCGTAAGACCCTCTATGTGGGACAATCGCTCGATTTCAAGTATAGCTTCAATTGCGACACTTTGATTTTCTCCTTTTACCCATATGATTCCATTCTGGCCTACGACAATTTGAGTTCCTGTTTTCTTCTTTATCATTTCAACCATTGAACCGGCTTTTCCTATGACCCTTGGAACTTTGGTCGGCGTCACTTTTATCAACCGTCCTCCCACGAGCTTTCGACATAGTCGGTCGCGCATGGAAAGTTGTACAGTCTTCGACTTTGTAACGTTGTTTACCTTGGCGAACAAGACATCTTCATAGTTGTAGTACTTTGACAAATCGGTTTTCGTTAGGTCGACAAATTCTTCGACACCTTCGCTCAACGAGAGCACCGCAGTGTAGGGCGAGTTTATGTCAAGTATCCACATCGAAAACGTTATGTCCTTCACTATTGCTATTATTCCATCACCTCGCCTTGGTATGTAAACTCCGTTCAATGGAACAACGCGTATTTCATTTCCCTTCTTATTCAGTATACCCACGGTTTTTGAGTACACTTTATCTTCTTCTTTGTACGTACCGAAACTGGATATTCCTTCACCAAGGAACTCTCCTGGTACAACAATTTCTTTCATTTAATCACCTCTTTCTTTAATCTCGACTTCTCCGTGTGTTATTGAACCCAATTTGGAATATAACTCAGACTTCATTCCTGACGTTACCTTTATTTTTGCGTAGAGAGACCCATCACTTCTCCAATCTATTTTTCCCTCACTCATCTCCTTCTTGATAATTCCGTAAGCCTGAGCGCTGTACTTTGCAGGAATTATTATTTCCAGTCCCATCTTTTCAAACGAAAGTGGTATTATGGACTTTATTGCGTTAATTGTGCGCTTGAGATTGTCTTCAAACGGCTTTTTAATATCCATATGAATGTGCGCCTGTTCCATGGCGAGCTCAACTCTCTTTGGAGGGTGAGGCAGATGTGTGGTCGGGTCTACTGAATTTTTTGATATGAAATCGATGACGCGATTTCTCAACTCCTCCGTTTGTTCTCTCATCATCTGTGTCGTCATCTGAATTTCTCCCTCTTTTAAAATCTTTTCAGCAACGGAGAAAACATCGTCGACACCGAAAACTTCCTTGAGCTCAATTGGAGAAACTCGCATGCCTTTATTGGCATCATGAAAAATTTCGTTCAGAACAAGTGCGTGTGATATGGATATTTCTTTCTTGCCGATGAATTTCACAATGTCTGGGTCAACAAGTATTTCATATTCTTTTCCATTCTTTCGTAACTTGGCTACAATAGCCTTGTCAACAGTAACCATACGTACACCTTAGTAACTCTTTAGTATTTTATTTATTTCGTCCTTGCTCATGAACCTGAATTTTCTGTCTTCTACGATTCCAAACTCCACAGAGTCCTTTGAAATCCTTTTCTCGGCGTTTCGAAGACATTTTACAACTAGTTTAATAGCTGTCTCCTTACTCATGTTCTGTTTGTACTCCTTCTCAAGTATCTTTTTTGCCACGGAGCTCCCGCGACCTAGCACATGAGCGTACCATTCCCTCATCGTTCCCGATGGGTCAGTCTCGAATAAATGTGGTGTCTTGTTCATTCCGATCAACAAAAGCGAAACGCCAAACGGCCTCGTTCCTCCGTATTGCGTGTAAATTTGCTTCTTGAGCGCGATTTCCTTGACGAGTGACTTTATTTCGATTGGCTCACCGTACGTCATCTTGTGTATTTGAGCCTTGACACGTGCGAAGTCCACGAGGACCTTTGAGTCCGCTATGAGCCCGCATGTTGCCGCCCCTATGTGCTCGTCTATCTTATAAATCTTTCTTGAGCTCTCCGGGACGAGAAGCGGCATCGAGACTTTCATGGCGCCTATTATGGCACCGTCCTTGAACGTCACACCGACCGTTGTCGTCGCCTTTTCGACGGCCTGACGCGCGTATTCGACTTGATAAAGTCTTCCATCAGGGCTGAATATTGTAATTCCTCTGTCGTATCCCATATGTTCAGGTAATCCAACTTCCATACTTCTCACCAAGAATGTTTTATAAAATAAGAATTATGGGAAAACTATTTAAGCGTTGAACGAGCATATGCCTCATCGCTATCAGTCGGTTTTATGCATCAAGTCAGTGCCTTATTCTTATGAGAATCAAATTTCTTGCCATATTGATGGCATCCTTCATCCTTACCTTTGTTCCGTGTTTTTCAGTCCATTTTACCGGAATTTCCTTTATTTTAAGCGACTTCTTCTTAGCTATGTAAATAATTTCCGTGTCCCAAGACCAGTGATTCATCGTGCTTTCCTTTGAAACGGTTCTGAATGCCCGACGCTTGAAAAATTTGAAACCACATTGATGATCACGGATGTCTGTGCTTAATATTACTCTTGCCAAGAAATTGTAAATCAAACTCGGGAGTTTTCTATGGAGCACTCTCTTATTTTTTGACATATATCTGGAGCCTATTATGATGTCATAATCTTTTAGATATGCGAGCGCCTCTTTTATGTGTTTCGCATCGGTTGCACCATCCGCATCAACGTACCCTATAAAATCTCCGCGCGCAATTTTATCGGCTGTTCTTATCGCCAGTCCTTTTCCAAGCTTCTTGTCGCGATGAGATAATTTTACATTTCCCTTTGACAAAGATTTGCATACCACATAACTGTTGTCTGTACTTCCATCTTCGGCTATTATGATTTCATAATTCAGTCCTCTGAGAGAAGAACGCAAACTTTTCCACCAGCTCATAAGGCGTCGTGCGTCGTTATGGACTGGTATTATGAGCGATAGCATAATTAGAGTGAGATATAATGGATTTAAATTTTCTTTCCTTAGCTTTATCATGATAGGAAAAGTCATAAGCATCAATGGCACGCCGAACACTTCGGAGTTTTGGTTTGTCGTCACGGGGCGCGTCCTCAAGGATGAATTCGTTTCAGTTGACGTTGAAGGTGGAAAACTTCTCGGCCGCGTTGACGAGATAGCGTCTGGTAACGATTACTTCAGCGTTCCGGAGACGATAAAGGAATTCTCTCCCGAGGAGTTCTTTCCAACGGACGAGTGGGAGTTCTCCGTGGCCAAAGTCGTTCCCCTCGTTGTCATGCCATCAAAGAAACGGT
>WALQ01000037.1 GCA_015522745.1 Candidatus Aenigmatarchaeota archaeon | reverse complement strand
ATTATTTTGTTCTTATATAATTATGATGACTTTAATTTTAATCGCCGAAGGGGTTCTTGTTTATAGAAGCTTCAAGCATTAATTTCTTTAAATACTTTACTTCTTCTTACTATTGATAAGTGATTGAAATGTTCGTCGCAATTTACAGGTTGTTCCAACCGCGCGTTCCCGCAGACGAATTTATGAAAAAGATTTTGGACGGGGAGCGCGACTTCCGTGGAATCGTTCTTGCGCCGTCGGAAGACACGAGAACCGATGTAGTTGATAGCGGTCGGGGATTTGAGATAGATCTCACAAAGTCGGAGCTCTTCAATGCGCTAAACAAATATCTTCGCAGTCACGAACAGGAATTGAGTTACGATCCGTTGAACGTCAGTGGCTCGGCAATTGAGCGTACGATAGCCCATGGAATTTATCTTCCTTATTTGAAAGGAGAGCGCGCGAGCTTTTACCGCTCGGATTTTGAAGGCGCAGCGCTTCATCATGCGTACATCCCATACGTTAATGCAAACTACTCAATATTCAATCGCGCGGATTTGAGCTTCGCTGTCGCACCACATGCAAAATTTAGAAAGTCAAAACTTGTTGGAGCGAACTTCTACGGAGCGAAGATGCCGCATTCGGACTTCCGAGAGATCGAAGGTCAGTTTTCAATATTCGATTACGCCGACGTTGAAGGATCGCCTTTCGTTAATTCCAATCTTGATTTCGCTGAATTTCTAGGAACGTATATGCCAGACACAAAAATAGACAAGGCGTATCTAATTATGACGGAGTTCACATCTAATAGCGCCGAACGCGCAGGAATTGATATAAAGGAGCACCCTGTTATAATTAATGGGAAAATAGTTTCGTTAAATTGAAATTTAGAAGATTCGCCCCATACATCATCAAAGCTTTTTCAGACCTTCGAAATGAACCCAACGGTTCAAATCAATAAGAAAGTGCCGCAGCTGGGATTCGCACGGCAAAGCCGGCGTTTCAAAGACCTCCGGTCTCCGAAATGAACCCAACGGTTCAAATCAATAAGAAAGTGCCGCAGCTGGGATTTGAACCCAGGCCAGGAGCTCTCTGCGATTTCTAAATCCGTCTCCACAGGCTCCGATGCTAACCAGGCTACACCACTGCGGCCATGAACTAGAATTATTTATTCGCCAAAAGTTTTAAATTCATTTGGAAATTGAAAGTGTTGTCCGAGCTCCCTGAGATGAGAACACGTAAAACGTTCCATTGGCCGCGCTGACGTTGAACACGGTCATGTTACCTGGCAAAAGCGGCCCGGGAAAGAACCCAACCTTTTTGTAATCGAAGTACACCGTTATGTTTGTGAGATTCGTATAACCGGAGTTTGTGACAACGAGCATGCTGTTGTTGTACGACGCGTCAAGAGCCGAGAACGACATGGTCTCCAAGTAGTTGTAGTCGCGGTTTATTTTCTTGAACATCGGAAACAGCTTGTACTTCAAATTCGTGTTCAATGTGATAACAATGAAAAAACCCATGACTATCAAAAGAATTTCAGCAACCACGTACGCAATGCCCTTTTTCATATAAACACATCGTTGTGAACAAATAAAAAACTATAAAATTTCAAAGAAGTTGAAGTCCTCGTGTGGAACATCCTCAACGGACACCGAGCGCACGTTCGCCATTATCGGGCCCTTTCGTATCTTTTCTATGAACTTTTTAATCGCTTCCTCGCTTCCTGTGGTCTTTATTTCCACACGTCCGTCTTCGAGATTTTTTACCCAGCCGTTTATACCTAGCGAGCGCGCAACGTACTTTGTAAAGTATCTGAAACCAACACCCTGCACAGTGCCGGAAACGAATATGTGAACCGTCCTCATGAAATCACCTCATTCTCTCCACGGCGTATTCAAGCGCTTTGACAGGATTGCTCACTCCACCAGCGCGGACAATTGTTCCGCCGCCGCCTTTTCCGCCGAATTTATTTGTGATTTCCTTCATTAAATTCTTTACGTCTAATGATCCGCTCGATAAGAGCACGTAGCCGCGAGTTGATGCGAGCGCAATGTTGCAGTCGCTCATACGCACGGCGAGCTCTTCCATAAGCTTCATATCCATGTCGCCTATGTAATAGCACACCTTTCCATCCCTCGAAACCTTTCCGAGCGCAAGCTCTAATTGTATGTCGTGAAGTCGCTTCCTGAGCTCTACACACTCGTCATAGAGCTTTTCAACCGCTTCCACGAGATTACTCGAATTCAATTTTTCTTTAAGTTTGTTGCGCTCGTCCAAAACATCGTTCATATATTTCAGTGTGCGGAAGCCGCAGACGAACTCGACGCGCCATACGTCTTTCGTTTTCCGATACACGTTCGTTATTTTTATGATGCCAACTTCCGCCGAGTTTTTGACGTGCGTTCCTGCGCACGGAACTGCATCAAAGTCACCGACCCTAACAACGCGAACTTCAGAGATGCCTTCCTTAGGACTCTTTCTCAAATCGCTCGGAATGTTGCTGCGCGCGTGTACGCTCGTTTTCACGGGTAGTGATGACCACACAACACCGTTTGCAAGCGCCTCGATTTTTCGTATGCTTTCCCGCGGGTCGCGTTCGAATTCCATTTTGTTAACATCTTCGAAAATCACGGACCCGAAAACGTCCACCCCAAGCACGCGCTTTATCGCCGCGGCGAGTATGTGGTGCCCTGTGTGCTGCTGCATAAAGTCGTAGCGGCGGTTCCAATCGATTTTACAATGAACACTTCCGAGCTTCACACCCTTTGACGTGCGGACTATGTGCGCAACGTCGCCGTCCTTTTGAACGTCAACGACATCGAGCTCAAATCCGTCGCCGATTATCTTTCCGCGGTCGGACGGCTGCCCGCCACCTTCCGGGTAGAATGCGGTTTTGTCAAGATAAATCTTGTTCCCGTCTATCTTCACTATGCGTGCGTCGAACTCCTTGATGTAAGGGTCTTTGTAAAAAAGCAATTCCGTCATACAAGAAGAAATAGACGAAGATTTAAAAAGGAAGTGCGGGGGAAGGGATTTGAACCCTCGAACGCACTAAGCGACAAGGCCCTCAACCTTGCACCTTTGACCAGGCTCGGCCACCCCCGCTTGCTACTCTTTGTATTATTTCTAATAATATTTAAATTATTGACGTGAAAGTAAGTGGTATGGAATCCGAGCGCAAACGAACTATGAAACTCAGTATCAAGGAAGGAGCATCTTATGCAGTTAGCGTTGGCGCTGGTAACAACTTTGTCACGCCGTACGCGCTTGCCTTTGGGGCGACAAATTTTCAGGTCTCGATGCTCTCGGCCATTCCGAACCTCTTCTCGTCCGTGATACAGATGTTCACACCGAAGCTCATGGAGAAGCACGACAGAAAGAGGATTGTGGTGAGCTCCGTATTCGTTCAGGCGGCGATGTGGCTGCCTATATTATTACTATCTTTTTTTCATGGAAACATATCCTACATACTCATACTTCTCTTCACGATAAGCACGGCGATGAACGCCTTCATCTCGCCCGCTTGGCGCTCGTGGATAAGCGACATAATACCCGAATCCATACGCGGCAAGTTCTTCGGCCTGCGGAGCAGAATAGTCATAATAACACAGATAGTCAGCATGGGAATTGTCGGACTCCTTCTTGACAGGTTCCGCGCGTACAACGTCATGATAGGGTTTGCGATTGCGTTTCTGCTGGCGTTTTTCGGAAGGTTTGTCTCGGGCGTGCTTCTAACGAAGCACTATGAGCCGCACTTCAAGATGAGCAGGGAGCGCTACTTTTCGTTTACGCAATTTATGAGGAAGGCGCCGAGAAACAACTTCGGGCGCTTCGCGCTTTTCATAGGCCTCATGACAATGTCCGTGTACATAGCGGCACCGTTCTTCACGGTTTACATGCTCAAGAACCTCGGGTTCTCGTACGCGACGTATACCGCGCTCACGGTTGCGACGTACATAGGGCTGACGATAGGCATGGGATTCTGGGGAAAAGTGTCGGATGAAGTCGGCAATAAAAAGGTGCTTGAAATTTCCAGCTTCTTCATAGGGGCGTTTCCGTTGCTGTGGCTCCTGTCCGGGAGTCCGCTCTACCTCGGTGTTTTGAAGGCGGTGAATGGATTCTTCTGGGCTGGGTTCAACCTGAGCTCATTCAACTTCATTTTCGACGCAGTGACGCGCGAACGCCGTGGCCTCTGCGCTGCGTACACGAACGCGCTCACGGGCATTGGAATATTCCTGGGGAGCTCATTCGGCGGTGTGCTCACGCCGTTGAAGTCGCTTGCGTTCATTTTTGTCATCTCGGGCGCGCTCCGCATTTTAATGGCGGCGCTTTTCGTGAAGGGTGTGCGCGAGGTTAGATTGAACGTGAAGCCGATGAGCCTGCTCTACTTCATAAGGAAGTTCCCGTGATGATCGAGCTCTATGAATATTCGACTTCCACGACTTTTGAAACTCACACGCACTATGAATTAATGGAATACTTAGAATGAGCTCGACATTTCCTGCGGTCTTCGAAATGAACCCATGTCCGAATTAAAATAGAAATGCTCCGGACGGGATTTGAACCCGTGTCCTCGGCTCGAAAGGCCGACATCCTTGACCGGACTAGACTACCGGAGCTCATCCTGAGGTCATTATTATAACAACAGTAAAATATTAATATATTTAATAGTCCTAAAAATATGCATCGACTCAAAAATGATAAATTTTAAAAAGATTTCTATTAATTACTAAATAATAAAAACCGGGGTGTAAAAAAATGGCAAACTTTGACATCATAAAATTGTATGATGGAGATTTTAGTATAAATGGCAATGGAGACATATCAAAGATAATGGTTTATATACCAGAAAATCCAGACCACGTGACTACAAAGGAAGCAAGAAAGGCCATAGAGAGCGATCTTGGTCATTATAAAACACCAGAAGAAAAGATACGGGCATGGAGATCTATTTTTAATGGTGATGCAAATGCATTTGGCCATCCATTTAGGTGGCCTGCCGGAGGGCTCGGGTATTCAATCGGCGATGATTATGCAATATTTCTTCTTCGTGATGAGGGTGCACCAACCTATCCAAACCATTTGACAGTTGCATCCGGTCTCGGGAAGGATCAGAAAGAGATATATAACCCATATGAAACGATAATTCGTGAAGGGGTCGAAGAGATAGCATTTGCCAAAGAGGGTAAAATATATTCTCCAGCAGTCATAAACCATCTTCCCGACGAGAAAAAAGAAAGTTTAACCAAAAAGATACTTGAAAATGCAAAGAAATATGATATCTATGCAAGTAAATTAGAAAATATTGGGTCGGAGTTGGCTGTAGGTGATAAAAAAATAGACATTTCGTACGATGGTGGAAAAAAAGAAATATACGTTCCATTCATCAATCTCGATCCAAGAACAAACGGAATAGATTCGCTCGGGATACTGAACGTTTACGTCGATATCAATGATATAAAATCAAAGAAAATACGACCTATAGACAGCGAAGGATTTGGAAGGGATATCGTCATTGTTCCAACGAATGTTCTCAAAGATGCGATCGAAGGTCTGCCATATAAAGCAATAATCGTACATTCAGACGGAAAAGTTGAAGAAAAAGATGTCATGTATCCACTAACTCCTACGGCGGTTACGGCAACACAAGATATTCATGGATTATCGGGCAAAGACCAGATATTAAGAGAGCTCGATAAATGGGAAAAAGAGCTCGCTTAAACTCTTTTCTTCTTTTTTGAATGTTCCCAAATGAGCTCAAGCGCGCGCTGAACGTTCTTTGCTCTTCCTCTTATCAAAGCCGTCGGACCGGGAAACTCGGGTATGATGAGCAAATCGCCTTTTTTCGCCAATTTCTCGAGCTCCTTGTTCTCGCTCTCGTTGCGGCCAAGGATTATCCACGACCCTTCGAAGAAATGGCGTCCGATGCTCAAAAACGGAACGTCGTCCATTTTCAGCGGACCGAGCTCAAGGCGCTTTTTCAGTTTTTCGGCGTATGCGATTTCTGTGAGGCGGCAGCCACCGGCCGGCTGTTCATAGTCCACGATACCAAACTTTTTGGCGATCTCAATCTGACGCTTTCTTGATCGCCCACGTATGTCATAAAGGAGTTCGCGCCTTACGAGTCCGCTCTTCTCTGGAATTGTCAACAAGAGGTTTTTTGCTGTAAGAGGACGAACGAGCAGCCCTTCGACGCAGGCTTCCTTTTCTATTATTTTCATCGCGCTTTTGTTCTGGGACATTGGGCGCTGACCGAGAACGTCCCCATTGACTATGAAGTCCGCTCCGTACTTCTTCATGAGCTCCTTTGCTTTCTTAAGCAGGAATATCTTGCAGTCTATGCAAGGGTTCATCGCGCGCCCGAATCCGTGCTTTGGATTGCGGAGAATGGTGAAGTAATCCTCGCCGACCTCCACGTCAACGACGTTTATTCCGTAGAATTTTATTTTCCTCTTCTTTTGAAACGGAAGTAAGAAGTGAATGCCAATTACTTCAACGCCCACGCTTTCAATTATCTTTGCGGCGAGTATGCTATCAAGCCCGCCTGATATGAGCGCAATTGCCTTTGTCATGATAAGAATTGAATAAAATTTTTAAATTGATTGAAATTTCACGTTCTTTTTATCTTGAACGTTGGTGTCATGTCAATTTTCCCTTCCACAACTCTTGAAACTCTTTCGTGGATTGGAAGCTCTTTGTTTATTTCATTCAAATCTTCCTTCGTTGGCAATGGTGAAAGATTCCTGTCCACAATTGCAACTAATTCCTTGTCGGTATACACGACTTTTGCTACACAGTCACGCTCCATGAATTTACTCTCTATTTTTTCCGGAGATACGTTTTCACCGTTTGGGAGGACGATTATGTTTTTCTTGCGTCCGGCTATCTCGAACTTATTTCCATGTAATTCAACTATATCACCTGTGTTCAATCGATCAATCTTTTCGCCTTTGTAATAGCCTGGTGATATGTTATCCCCGCTGACGTAAAGTACACCACCCACGATCTCGTACTTTATGTCTTTGACAAAGCGAAAGTACTTTCCATCGTCGACGGCTATGAGCGGGCTCGCTTCGGTTATGCCATATCCGTTTATGAAATGGGCGAATTTTCTGTAGAATGATTTCACGTCGTCGTCAATGGCCGCCCCACCAGACACAAGAAATTTGGCGTTTCCGAGCTCCCCGCGAATTTTCTTCTTCACGGCGGGCGTGTTGTACAAGAACCATTTTATGAACGGGCGCAAGAACTTTGGGGTGCCCTTCAACTTTTTGTCCATGCTCTTCTCAACTTCGTTCTTGAACTTGTAGTAGAAAAGCGGGACGTAAATTATTCCGTACGGTTGATTTTCTTTTATGTCCGGCATAACGTTCTTGAGGCCGCTTCCTATTATCGGCTGCATGCCGAGTGCGAGCGGGCCGAGGACGCCGATTGTAAGACCGTATGAATGAAACCATGGAAGAGGGTTGTAAATTTTCTTTCCCTTGGCGCCGTAATAGTCTACGAACTCTTCAAACTGTTCTATGTTCTTGCTTATGTTCTTTTGCGTGAGTATGACGAGCTTCGAGTCACCGGTCGTTCCGGATGTGAAGAGCATGTAATTTTCATCGCCTTTGCAATCACCGGAAACGTACTCGAACGGTATTATTTTTAGATTGCCGGAATCGTGCTTGTACTTCTCGTCCGTTGAAATTATTGTATACTTGCCACCAAGGCGTTTTAGCGTTTCAATCGTCGCGGGCGTCGAATCGGTGACGATTGTGCGCACCTTGGATTTTTTGACGTAGTACGGGTCAAGCTTCTTCTTGCCGAAGTAGAATGGAAAAATTGTGACGCCTCCCGATATGACTGAAATTGCTTCTTCGAGTCCTGGCGTCATGAAGACGCCGACGCTCTTCCCTTTTGATAGGTACTGAGTTCCGCCGTAAAACTTTTTTGCCCAGTTGGCGAGCTCGAATGCGCTGATTTCTTTCCATTCTCCATTCTTGTAAATCAACTTTCCATCCGACTGTGCTATTCGATCAACGACGCGTTCTGTCATATTTGTAAATTGGATAAATGGTATTTAAATTTTTCAGGAGTAGAATAAATAATATTATTATAAGTCTGCGGCGCGGGTCCGTGGTCTAGTGGTTATGACGTCGCCCTTACAAGGCGAAGGTCGGCGGTTCAAATCCGCCCGGACCCATAAGAGCCCTTTCTCAGAGAGAAAGCGCTCTAGCGGAAAGAGCTAAAATGTTCTTTACGATAAAACGCTTTCTTTCAAGAAAGGGTTTTGCCAAAGCCTCTTAAGAAGAGACTTTTCTAAAGGACCGAATAAAAGTTTAGGCTAAAGCCCTTTTCCAAAGGGCTTTTCTGACGCTGGGGGTGGGATTTGAACCCACGCTCCCTTGTGAGGAACAGGTTTTCCAGACCTGCGCCGTGGACCAGGCTTGGCTACCCCAGCAAATCATAAAATCTTTGGAGAAAATTTTTTAAATCACTCCAACTTCTCGGCATCTTCGAGGAGCATGTCGGGAATACCGCCTTCGAGTATCTTGAACTTCAACTTGCAGTTGTGACATATGAGAGCGTGCTCGTCCTTCCTGTACTCGAGCGGGCCTTTGCACTTCGGACATACGAGAACGTCAAGGAGCTCTTTATCGACGTCAAAATTGCTCATCAAATCACCGATAAGATTTAGAAAAAGAATTTAAAAAGGTAAAGTTACACGAGGCCAACCACCATTGCGAAGCCCAGCGCGATTAATATCGCTGATTCAATGAAGTGGAGAATCCTTATGTTTTCATCACGCCATTTCTTTACGTCCGCGACGCGAAGTCCTATGCAGACGAGAATTGTAATGACGACCATGGGCGCGACGAATACTGTGTTGTAGAGAAGTAGCCATGGAAGCGCCTTCATAAACGTGTATAAAGACGCTATCCCGGCCATGATAAGATACGGTCCCATCGTACATGGAAGGAGGAATATTGTGACGAACAGCCCAACGAGGAATGCGCTTTTTGGTCCTGTTGCGTGGGAAATGACTCTTTTTGCCTTCGGTCTCCAGGACATTGGCATCTCGGTGAGTACTCCGTCGGGTCTGTACCAAATAGTGTCTTTCAGTTGAAGTGCACCTAGAATGAGAGCGAACGCCCCGAGAATCTTGTACAGGGTCAATCTGATCGATGTTATAGCTTGCGCGATTGAGAAGAGCTTTACGAGTATGAATCCGTAAAACAAATATCCGACGAAAACGGCTAGCGTGAACGAGAGCCCCGACGCAAGAACGCGCTTTCTGCTTTTCGATGTTCCCATTATCGCCATGAGCATGAGTGCGAGAACGGCCAAGGCGCAGGGATTCACTGCGTCCACGGACGCAAGCGCAATGATCTTAGACAGCGTCAGTGCTTCCATTTTTTCCACCCCATTATCGATATTATCAAGATTATCAGAATTGCGACGAACGTTGTTGTGTGGTCATTCTTATGCTCGCTTGTTTCGTACTCGACTATCCATCCTTGGATTTTCACGGCGTTCTTGAAGCGGACATTTCTTCCAGAAAGCGTCACGGGCTCCGGTTGCACGCGTTCGAACGCGCTGAACTTGTGGTCGAGAATCATCTTTACCTGCGTCTCGTTCGAGCTCCCATCCGTTCGTATGAGAACCATTCCGTCGAGCCACACCTTCGGCCTTCCGGGAAGGGATGAAAGATTCAAATTCTTGAAATATTCGTAGCCGTCGAGGGTGGGACACTTTCCGAAACGGGTTGTTCGGATTTTCGAAATCACGTCGCGGTCTCCTACGATGCTTCCGTTCTCGAAAACGATTGTCGGTATTCCGAGCTCAAGTCCGTACCTTTTGGCGTAATCCTCGAAGACGCGCGCGTTGTAATTCGCATTCCGATAAACTTCGTACTCTATGACAATTGGGGTTCCGTTGAGAGCAGCCCCCATCACGACCGGATCAGCATGGGCACAATGCGGACATCCTATTCCGGTGAAGTACACCACGCATCCAGATGAAAAGACAATAGGTGCGATGGTGATTGCCAAAATAGCTATCAACATTTTTGATTTCATAAGAAGGGTAGAGATGAAACCGTATTTAAGCTTTGGTTTCACTTTTTGAAACCGTGTATAAAATGCTCTTTACCTTTGCAAACATTTTCCCGCCTACGTACTCTCCAAGGCCGATAACGAATCCATCGTGGTCCAAAATGAGAAATTTCTCACCTTTCAAGATCTCGTCACTCTCCGCCACTCCATTCTCGAATATGGGCGAGCCGTGCGATACCGAGTATTCGGACGACTTTTTGAGCTTCGCGAATTTGTAAAATTTTTTCAACACTTCGACCTGACGAAGGTATTTGAGCGGATCATTTTCAACTTTTTTCAACGGTATTGCATCTTTGAGCGTGAATGGACCCGCTGCCGTCCGCCGCAATTCGACCATATGGGCCCCTCCAATTTCCTGCCCCATGTCGTGAATGAGCTTTCTTACGTACGTTCCGGCCTCGCAGCGCACGCGGAATTCTGCGACGCGCCTGCTCTTCGAGAGGAGCTCGAACTCGTAGATCTTGCGCTTTCTCGGAGCGCGCTTCACAGCGGAGCGAACTGGCGGCACTTGCGTAATAGTTCCTGTGTACGCGCTCATGTGAATACGCAATGCTTTTTCGTCAACGTCTTTGTGAAGGAACATTTTTCCAACGTACTCCTTGTCGCTTTCCGACATTATGTCGACGAGCTTTGTCGCCTTCCCTATGAAAATTGGTAGGACACCCGTTACTTTTGGGTCGAGCGTTCCCACATGACCGGCCTTGCTTTTGAATAGCACTCCGATGATTTGTGCGACTGAACGTGATGTCGGGCCCTTTGGTTTGTCAACTATGATTATACCGTCCATGAAATTAATCCCCATAGAATGCTTAAAAACTCTACACATAAGTTAAATTATGGTGGTAACTTTTGAGACGATTCGGGACATACAGCGCTCGGAGAAGGAGAACAGAAATTTAATAAAGTTACCCGATGGAATATTCGAGGAAATCGCCGAGTACATCAAGAGGAAGGAATCGCGCAATGAGGACTTTCTTGAGCTCGAAAACGCGAAGAACATAATCAAGGATATATTAGACAGACGCGAGCACAAAATAGTGAACATGGCGGTCATGTACGTTCGCTCCGGCGTGATACCGCGAAACATGACGAAAGAGGAGGAGAAATTCTTTGCGGAACTCGTGAAGATAATCAAAGAGTTCCGGGATTCGTACTATATGTCGTTGATTTACGGAAAACGCGAGAAAGAGGAGGTCGTGACTGAAGAACCACCGAAAATTGAAATGATACAGATGACAGAAGACGTTTCCGAGTTTGTATTCGGAGAGCGCGTGTACAATTTAAAAAAGGATGAAATCGCCTCGTTGTCAAAGGAGCTTGAGGATTTTTTGGTCAAAAAGGGCGTGGCGAAAAGGATTTAAAGCATTTTAACAAATAGAAAAAAGATTATTGGGTGATTGTTATGAAGATTCCAAAAAAACAAATGAGATATTGTCCATACTGCAAAAAGCACACTCTTCACACTGTTGAAATTGCGAAAAAGAAGCCGAGACGAAAGACAACTAAGAGTCAACGCAGCTTCGAGAGGAAGTACAAAGGATACGGTTCATTCCCTAAACCAAATCCAAAAGGGCGTGAAAAGCCGACGAGAAAAGTTGATTTGAGGTACAAATGCACGGTATGCGGCAAATATCACACTGTTGGTGAAGGATTTAGAATAAAGAAAGTTGAACTTGTAAAGGTGTGATTGTATGAAAGTTGTCGTTACTGCAGTTCCAGGTTGTGGGAAGACTACAGTTTTGAAATACATTGAGAAGATAGTCGATAATGTGGAATTTGTCAACTTCGGCGACACGATGTTCGAGATCTCCAAACTCGGCAACCGCGATGAAATGCGCTCTCTTCCAGTTGAGAAGTACAGAAAAATACAGCTTGCCGCGGCGAAGAAAATCGGGAAGATGAAAGGAAACATAATAATCGATACCCATTGCACAATCAAGAAGCCCGAGGGTTATTATCCAGGTCTTCCCGAGGATATCGTGAGAGCTCTCTCCCCGGATGTCATAGTTCTCATAGAAAAGAATCCACAAGACATACTCAAACAAAGAAGAAAGGACAAGAGCAGGAAGCGTGATTCCGAGACTCTTGGTGAGATAGAACTTCAACAGCAAATGAACAGGATGTTTTCAGCGTCGTATGCCACAATTTCTAAGGCGACAGTGAAAATAATAAGTCTCAGATACAAAGAACGAAGAGCATTCCAACATGCAATAGACGCGTCTAAGAAACTTTCAGATCTTTTCAAAGGTGATGAAAATAATAGTAATTGATGCGATTCTGAATCCACTGCTTTCCCTCTCAGATTGGTTGTCCATACTCATATTCGCAACATTCATCATAATCATAACGAATCTTATTTACAAATTCAGTCTCGACCAGAAAAAAGTTGTTGAGATGAAATCGAGAATGAAAGAAATACAGAAAAAATCAAAGGAGGCGCCAAACGAAGAAAAGATGAAATACCTTTCTGAAATGAATGATGTTAATTCAAAGTACATGAAAATGACGATGAAACCAATGTTAATAACAATGATAGTGGTTCTTCTATTCATACCGTGGTTGAACCACAACTACGGTGACATAGCGCTCAAAACCAACGGAACGCTCGTCATCACTGGGCAGAACATGAGCTACGTTGTTGGCGATAATTATGTTCTCATAGACGGAAAGAACCTCACGAATGGACAGATGTTCAAGGTTGGCGACAAGGAGTTTCAAGTCGTTCTCGGAAGGAAGAACAAGCTTTCAAGAGTAATTGTCCGCTCACCGGTGCCATTGCCGATAACAGGAAAAAGCTGGGGATGGCTTGCGTATTATTTCATAATTTCAATACCGCTTTCCATAGGACTTAGAAAGATAATGAAAGTCAACCTTTAGTTTTGTGAACGCGCATGTGCAATGACAGCGCACGTTTTGACTTGAATTCTTTTCCACAGATTTTGCACTTGTACGTTCTCCTGAGCGCACCAGATTGCTTCAATTTTTTGTAAACGTAGCTCATCGGATTTTTTATGCCCTCACAACCTTCCTTTGGACAAATGCCTATGCTTCCATAGAACAAATCGTTCGAACAGTTCGGCGGGTTGAGTTTTCCCTGGTTCATGTGCCAGCGTATCTGTGTGTGTATCTCGCGTGAGCTCAGTGACTTTGCGTTTTTCTTGTTCCACTCCTCGAGCTTCTTTTCAATTTCATCCCATTCCCAATTACACGAACGCAGGAATGTTATGAGTGTGAACAGCGAGCGCTTGCGCCCGTCCTTCAATCCGGCGAGTATGTTTTTTATACACGGTGGGAAGAACTCCTCACCTATACGGCGGGCGTATGAGATTTTTTTTGGCGTTCTCTTGACAACAACTTTTTCTTCTTTTTTGTTCTTTCTCACCCAGTCGAGTGCATCTACTATGAAGTCAGTTGCATTATCACCGAACTTGAAGAAGCTCTCTGTGACTTTGACGTTCTCCATGATCGCCTCCCTCGGGTCGAAGTCTTCTATATGTGATTGCCTTATCGGGAGGGACACGAGCCACGACTTGTGATTGAGAGAGAAAGGAGCTCGGAAAAGATGGCGCTCACCCCAGTCCTTTTCAACGTCGACGAATTGATAAGGATTGAGCTCCTCGACGTCTGTGGCGAGGTTTTTCATTCCGACTTTTTTGATGAGGGCGCGCATTAAGTCGTCCTTTATGCGTTCTCGGATGAACGATGATAGCGTCCTTGGGAGCTCCGGGTACATGTCCTTCGTTTTCTTGAAGTTTATTTCCTTCGGGAAATTCTCGAATGGTATTGACAGGTGGAAACCACGCCGTCCTGAGAACTTCACACCAACGTTCCTTATTCCATACGATTTCAAGAATTTGAGTATTTGAAGCGCAGTTATTTTCGACTCCTCGAGAGATAGGTGCGAATCTATATCGAGTATGAAGTCCCATCCAATGCGTTCCTTCATGATCATGGGGTTCTTCCAGTGCTCGACGGAGTAGTGAAACGTCACGACACCGTTCTTCACGGCCTCGACTATGTCCATTGGATACTGAAGTATGTTCGGTCTTTTGATGTAAGAGCCGTCGTCTCGAGATCCCACGACTTCCCTGTGTTGAGACCACTTGAAAATTTCATTCTTTATGTCGTCGCGCGAGTAGTATGAGAATATTGCACGGCGATTCTCTCTTACAACTGGTAATTCCATGAATTAAGTTTTCGGAAAAGAATTAAAAATTAATTTCACATAAGAAAGTAATGAAGGAAAAATACGTCATATGTCAGAAAAGTGAGAAGTCGACGCAGATTTATGAACTCAAAAATGGTATTTACGTTGTTATTGTTGATAATGCTCAAATCAACATAAAACCTGTCGAAAAGAACCAGATAAAAATACTTTCAGACGACAGGCTAGCAAAGAAAAATATATTTGATTATTTCAGGAGATGGATGGGGATGCGCCATGAAAAGCGGGAACATTGAACTGTCCATTAATTTAGTGAAAATTGGAGATGTCGACGGGCGTGAATATTTTCTCGACACGGACACAGGTCAATACTACGTTGGAATTGGAGATCATGCGACCCCTTTTTGCTCACTTCCTATAGAGAACTGCGCGAAAGAAGAAATTCTGTACAAGGGAGAAGTCGTGAAGAAGATATTGTGAAATCAATTGATTTATTAAAATAAAAAAAGAAAAAAAACTCACAATCCATTTCTGTAATTCATCGCTCTGTGAACGCGCT
>WALQ01000036.1 GCA_015522745.1 Candidatus Aenigmatarchaeota archaeon | reverse complement strand
TCTTTATCAACGCGTTTAATATATTCGCCAATTTTATTAACATTTTTCTTAAATAATTCAGTGACCAATCCACTATCAGCAACCTCTTTCATCAACTTGTAAGAACCATCATTTATTGTTGTGCGATAATTTATTCCATCCTTTTGTGTGCCAACCATTATGTGGTACCCTACATTTTTTTCGTTGCTTATCAATGTTGGATACAAAACTACTTTACTATCTTCTGGAATAACATTTATTTTTTCCTCATTGAAATATCTCCAAAAATTATCCCCTATTTCTTCTTTCAATTTCTTCAACGTATTATCTTCTTTACTGCTCATTCAACCACCTTCTTAGTTTATATTCTCACTTTTTGGAAGGAAAAGTATTTAAATGTAAAGTAGTTCGCTACCAAGAAATAGAAAAAAAGAAAGATTCTATTTATAACGAAACCACTCATTGCGCACTTCTTCTATTCCATTGTCCGTTTCACCACTGTGGAACACGTGAGATGGTCTCGGAACGATAATAAATGTGCCTCTACTTCGTTTGATAACGTTGAGCTCATGTCTGATTTCATCCATCTCGTGTTTGGTTTCACGCATTTCTTCTCTGATTTCACCCATCTCGTGTTTGATTTCGTATTTGGTTTCACGCATTTCTTCTCTGATTTCACCCATCTCGTATTTGATTTCGTCTATTTCTGGTTTAATGATTTCATACACTGCTTCTACAATCTCATTTATGTCTTCCTTTGTGAGCCTTTCTTCTTGCTCGCGCTGATATTTTACCACATCGTCACCATTGTTTGCTTCGTATCCATTCATAACTAAAACTAATATAGGAATGCATTTAAAATTATCATTTCCAGATAGTCACATCGACAGATATTCTTTCTCCCAATACGGTTCGGTGATCTTTCGGAACTCATAAAAGTTGAAGAAAGAAATTTTAGAAAAAAATAAAAGAAATAGCTCTCTCAGAGATTGAGCTTCATTATTCCCATTGCCTTGTTCGTTTTCTCAATGGACTCGTTCTGCGAGGCGAGCTCAAACATGGCCCGTATGGCGTCTATGTTCTCCGGTATCACTATGGATTCCGAATGGACGGCGTGCATCCAGTAGACCTTGTTTCCTTCGGCATGGGTAAGCTCCTTCCACACGGCGACTTCCGGCATGTCGTATCTCGGCCGTCCGAGGTCTCGCATGGCTTCAATTATTTCGGCGTTGCTTCCGAATCCATGTCCGGCGCTGAAAACGTTTATCCTGGAATGCTCGTTGAACGTCTTGAGGAGCTCCTCTGTGGTTATCTCCTTCTTCAACGTCGCTTCGACAACGTGAATGTGCGTGAGCGTCTCAGGAACTTTCACAGCCATTGTGAAAACGTCCACACCGTGCAAGACCGTTTTCAAGTCGGGGCCGTGATGTGACGGCACTTTCAAGTCAGGCACAATTGCATTTATGGGTCCGATTTTGACTTTTGGTGGGTCCGTCGCGCGCCGTATGAGTGTCACGAATGCTCGTTCGACACCGTACTTCTTGTGAAGAGATCCGATGGTCCGTGCGAGCGATGTCGTGTTGCATGACACAACGCGAACGAATTGCTTCCCTCGCGCCTCATCGTAATTTGTGTACGAGTTGAACGAAACATCCGCTATGCCGGCACTTGCACCACCCTGGAATATTGCCCGCACACCATACTTCTTGTACATCTCTTTGTTCTTCGCGTCAATTCCTTTCGGACTTGCATCCACAACAACGTCAACTCCGCCGGATTTGAGGAAATTTTCAAGAAGTCCTTCAACAATTCCCTGCTCTTTCATAGAGTCGCAAAACTGCGGAGCCGAACAGTAAAGCTTCGTGCCGTAGAGCTCACCGCGTTCGCTCAATAACGTTCTTATGGGTCCTGTGAAAGCGGCATCGCTTATTCCAACGAGCTCCATGTCGTCCTGCTTCTTCACGGCGAGGGCAACACGCTTTCCTATGACGCCCATACCATTTACAAGAACTCTTATCATATTCTCACCTCTATCATATCTTGTGCGAGATATAATAAATAATTTTACTTTGTGTAATTATTTTGGAAGTCGTTTCGAGTACGACTCAAGTGGTAGATGCCCCTGCAATGGGTCGTTTCTATTATCATCCAGCCCAGATTTATAATACCTGTAATAGACTCCATCTGCGTATTTTTCCTCTTTTACCTTAGGTGCTTTTTCAATTATTGATTTCACATATTCCGACCCAAGAAGTCCTTTCAAATAATCGGCAATGTTTCTTATGTATGACTCACCGCTCCCTTTTGGATACACGGTTATGAATTTTCCTGCTTGCCAAAAATTTTTATTAAGCTTTTCGTATCGTTCTTCGCTTCGAACGACTTTAAAGCGAATATTATAATGCTCAAAAATCGCGCTGAAAAATTCCGCGAATTCTTTCACCTTGTCCGGCGGCGCGGGTATGTGAAGCTTGTAACCCTCTTTAGGAGTTCTTATGTCCTCATATGGCTGAAAGAAATACGTGTTTGCAATTCCTTCCTTCCGATGAATTCTTTTTGACGTCCACTCTCCAAGTGTTTCGTTGTCTTTTTCTTTTGTGCGCTCCACAACGTCTCGCAAAGGTCTTGGAACAAAAGCTATGCCACCCGTGAGAGTGTAGTAGAAAATTCTCGCAACGAGCTCATCTGGTCCGTATTTTTTCGACGATTCTACATTCACATTGTTTTTAAGTATGTACTTGTACAGTTGATACATATCCATAAACTCTTCTTCAAGCTCTTTCATAAATGTATTTATTGATGCGCGCATAAATAAATTTGGTGACCACATGAATCTTGATAAAAAAATTTTCATCGCTTTTGATCATGCCGTTGAACACGGTCCGAGTGTTTATAAAAACATCGACCTTAATCCATTGAGAATAGCAAACATAGCAAGAAAAGGTGGAGCAGATGGCATTATGATGCACATCGGTGCCATGAAATACGTTCTTGAGCACGAACGACTGCCAAAGAAGTTCGTAAAAATAGTAAAACTCACGGCCAAGACGCCGTTCAGCGACAAGGAGCTCCAAACCCTCGTAACAAGCGTCAGAGAGGCACATGAAATCGCTGATGCGGTCGCGTACACTGTGTACGTCGGTTCGCCGTACGAGCACGAGATGCTAAGGGAGCTCCCACGCGTCAAAGAGGAGGCAAGAAAGTACAACCTCCCACTAATGGGATTTATGTACCCAAGAACGAAGAGCAGATATCATGTAGATGTGGTGCAGTACGCCACCAGACTCGGATGTGAGCTCGGTTTTGACTTCATAAAGACGTACTATACAGGTTCGCGCGAAACGTTTGAGGAAGTTGTAAAAACATCATTCCGCCCTGTTTTCGCAGCGGGCGGACCACCGAAATCCGACGACAACGCTATAAAGTTTGTCAAAGACGTTATGGCAGCAGGCGCGGCGGGAACAACCATTGGACGCACGGTATGGATGAATGAAAATCCAATAAAACTGTTGAAAAAACTCTCGAAAATCGTTCATGGCGATTAAAATGATACTCATTAACACAAAGGCGTACGAACGCGGAGTTGGGCGATCACTCGAATCATTGGCGAAAATTTGCAAGAAGTTCAAAAACGTTTCGCTTGCCGTTCAGCCCACGGAAATATGGCGCGTCGCAAAGTACAAGGTTCGTGTCTACGCGCAAGATGTGGACCCTGTGACATACGGAGCTCACACAGGCTGGATTCTTCCCGAAGCGGTAAAGTCAGCGGGAGCGAAGGGTACTTTGCTCAACCATTCGGAGAGGAAGCTTAAAACAAGCGTGTTGAAAAAAGCCATATCGCGCTGCAAATCAATCGAACTCGAAACAATCGTGTGCGCGTCGTCTGTCCGAGAAGCAAAAAAAATAGATTTGTTCCACCCAGATTACATAGCAATTGAACCTCCAGAGCTCATTGGAACAGGAAGGTCGGTCTCAGAAGTTGAGCCGTCCATAATATCGAGAACTGTGAAAAGCGTGCGCGCGAAGGTCTTGTGCGGAGCCGGGATAAGCACAAAGGAAGACGTGAAGAAAGCATATGAGCTCGGCGCGGTAGGTGTTCTCGTTGCATCAGCTGTGCTCAAATCAAAAAATCCAAGAGTGGAAGTTAGGAACCTTTCGAGGTGGCGTGAATGATAAAGGCTGACATGTTCATAGAAGTTTCGTACGAAATAGGAAACAAGGTTGGAGGAATATACACCGTGCTTTCGACGAAGGCGCGCGAAATGAAAAAGATTTATGGAAACGGATACCTGACTATTGGCTATTATAATCCTGGTAAGTCACTGTTTGAGTTCGAACCGAAGAATCCGGGAGAGTACTCGGAAATATTCAACGAACTTTCAAAGTTGGGAATAAAATGCTACTTCGGAACGTGGGCAGTCAACGGCCAGCCGGACACGATTCTCATAGATGTCAAGAACTTTATGAAGAGTAAAAATGAGATCAAATCAAAATTTTGGAAATGGTACAAGATAGACTCGTTGCGCGCAGGGTACGATTACGACGACCCAATTGTATGGTCGTACGCCGCCGGACTTCTTATAGAGAAAATAATTGAGAAGAACAAAGGAAAAAAAATCGTAGCACAATTCCACGAATGGCTTTCCGGGGGAGCTCTGCTTTACCTGAAAAAAATCGGAGCGAAACTCGGAACAGTTTTTACGACCCACGCAACCATACTCGGACGCTCCATAGCAAACTCACAGAAACCGCTCCATCAAATGATAAAATCTCGCTCAATAAATGACAAAGACGCGTACAAATATGGAGTTGAAGCGAAGCACCTGACTGAGAAGGCGTGCGCCCACGCTTGCGACGTCTTCACGACCGTGAGTGATGTCACAGCGCGAGAGGCGGATGTCATACTTGGAATAAAGCCGGATGTCATACTCATAAACGGTCTTGACATACCATCTTTTCCAAGCATGGAGGAACTTTCTTATCTTCACAAGAAGCACAAAGAGGAGATCATAAAATTCATAAAGGCATATTTCCAACCCTACTACAATCTCAGATTATCAAATGACCCAAGAATTTTCTTCATATCAGGGCGCTATGAATTTCACAACAAGGGAATAGACGTCTTCATAGAAGCACTTGGACAGGTTAATAGAAAGCTTAAGAGCGAACGCTATCCATATGATTCGTTTTTCCTCATACTTGTCCCTTCAGATGTTCATGGTGAAAACCCATCGGTACTAAACAGCGTTCTTATGTACAATGAAATAGAAAAATTCTCGGAAAACGTTTCCAATGATGTAAAGGAGATGATAGTTGATTCAATAATCAAAAAAAGCCTTCCACAGAACAAAATAAAATCATTTCTCACATCTAAGTACAACATAAAAATGAAAAATTATATAAGATTGTTTTCGAAAGAGAGCACTCCACCATTGTGCGCTTATGATTTGAACTATGACGAAAATAACGACTCTGTGATAAAATCGCTTAAAGAGAATGGTTTACTCAATCATGAAGATGATAGAGTGAAAGTGATATTCTACCCAACATACATAAAGCAAGCAGACAAGCTCATTACACTTGATTCATATTACGATTTGATAAGAGGTTGTAGTGGCGGCATCTTTCCATCTTACTACGAGCCTTGGGGATACACACCCCACGAAGCGGCGGCGAATGGCCTCGTCTCCATCACGACGGATTACAGCGGATTTGGTATATTCGTCATGAAGAACAGGCCGAAGGCAAGGGGCATAAGGATATTGAGACGCTCTGGAAAGTCGGACAACGAAATAGCACTCGACCTCGCAAACGAAATAGAAGATTTCATAAAAATGTCAAAATCAAAAATAGGCATACAAAAATCAGAGGCAAAAATGATAACTGATATGACGGACTGGTCCATACTTGCTGAGAACTACATAAAGGCTCACAATCTGTCATTGCATTAACCACTCAAAAAAAGTCACATTCAAAAAGTTAATTTTATATATGTAATCGACTTCATATTCTCATGAATACGTTAATCGTACTTAGGGAAATCTCCGATGATGAGATCACGAAAAACGCCTTCTACGTTGCCAACATACTCAAAAAATTCGGCAACGTCCACATCGTCTCATTCGGAAATGACGATGATTACGATGTCGATGGCATACACGTTCACAAGGTCAATTTCATACTCCAGGCCGACAACATATTTAACTGGGTCATGCTCATGAACAATGAGCTCAAGCGCCGCGCCGTGGAATTGAACGATGAGAAGAAGTTTGACATAATACACATCCACGACTGGACAGCTGGCCCGGCGGGTATGTCGCTTTCAAAGCTGTTCGGAGTTCCGCTCATTTCAACGTTTCACTCAACGGAACATCAGCGCGGGTTCGGGGCGTACGTGTCCCAGGCCATCTCAGACGTCGAGTGGTGGCTCGCATACGAATCGAGGTACATACTCGTCACGAACGACGCAACGAAAAATTCACTTATCAACGATCTGAAAGTTCCATTCGACAAAATATTTTATTCGAATGAAGACAACATCAGAAAAGTTTTTTCAATGGTCGGGGTTATGAAATGAAGATACTCATGACAACTTGGGAGTTCCCACCCATGAAAGTCGGTGGCATAGCAAGCCATTGCTATGACTTGTCGCGGGAGCTCGTCAAGCAAGGCCATGACGTTCACGTTCTCACATTCGGTCCGGAGGAAAAAGACGAAGAGGTTGAAGGAGTGCACGTTCACCGCATACCTTCCGGACACGCTCCGGACACGATATCGTGGGCAAACTTTCTCGGACACCGCATGGAGAAGAAGGCAATTGAACTCAACAAAGACGAAAAGTTTGAAGTTGTCCACGCCCACGACTGGATGATGGTTCCCGCCGGCGTTTCGATAAAGAAGACGTTGCGCATTCCCATGGTTTTCACGCTTCATTCGACCGAGTACGGACGCGTTGGAATACACACGAGATATTCCAAGATGATAAACGACTTGGAGTGGTACGGAACGTACGAGGCAAACGAAGTCATAACCGTGGGCAAGGACTTTTACAACGAAGTGCGTTCATTGTTCAACGTCCCGGAGAAAAAGATACATTACATTCCAAATGGCGTTGACATAGAAAGGTTCGACATAAAGCCGACTGTGAACAAAGACGATTTCGCGTCCGGATGGGAAAAGATGGTATTATTTGTTGGACGTCTCACATATCAAAAGGGTCTTGAATTCTTAATGGGTGCAATACCTCAAATACTTCGCGACCATCCTGAATCCAAATTTGTAATTGTTGGTCGCGGTAATATTGAGCACTATAGGCACATGGCAAGTTCTTTTGGTATTGGTAATAAAACCTATTTCACCGGATTTCTCCCGGAGGATACAGTGATATCACTTTTCAAACTTGCGGATGCTGTTACAATACCTTCGGTTTATGAACCATTTGGAATCGTGGCACTTGAAGCAGCAGCAGCAGCATCACCTGCCGTCGGGTCGTACACGGGCGGTTTGAAAGAAACGATAATACATGAGAAAACAGGACTTCACACAATGCCAAAAAATGACATGTCGATAAAAGACCAGCTCGACCGCGTGCTTAGCGACCCCGGCTGGGGGAAATGGATGGGCCGAAACGGGAGGAAAAATGTTGAGAAAAATTACAAGTGGAGCAAAATATCCAGATGGACTACTGGTGTTTACGGAAGTGCAATGGGGTTGTGGTAATGGACGTAAATCTGATTTTCGAAGTCCATCAACCGATGAGACTTCACAAGTATGGTGTGAATAGGAATGCAAAAAATTTATACGGTAGATACTTTAACGACGAATTCAACCGTTACATTTTTGAGCGCGTTTTGAAAAAGTGTTACTGGCCCGCAACCAACATACTTCTAGATCTCGTGAAAGCCATGAGACACGAAAAAAAGAAGTTCAAAGTAGCTTTCTCAATGACAGGAACGTGGATTGAACAGGCAGAAAAATGGGCACCAGATCTCATCGACCTATTCAAACAATTCCCGAAAGATAACGTTGAGTTTATTGGGGAAACTTATTATCACTCGTTATCTGGATTGTACAACAGCAACGAAGAGTTTTTTGACCAAGTAAAGCAGCAGTCGGATGCAATCAAAGATTTGTTCGGGCAGAAACCCGTGACAATGACAAACACGGAACTGATATACAACAACCTTATCGCAAAGTCTGCGGAAAAGCTTGGTTTCAAAGGAATATTCACAGAAGGAGCTCCGCACATACTTGGTTGGCGTTCGCCGAACTTTATATACTCACCACCGAAGCAAGTTTCAAAAAAGATAAAAGTTCTACTTAGAAATCGTCAACTCACTGATGATGTGGGATACAGATTCAGCGCAAAATGGTGGAATCAATGGCCTTTAACAGCAGAAAAATATACATCATGGATAGCAGCTTCACAAGGTCAAATAATAAATTTATTTATGGATTACGAAACATTGGGTGAACATCAGTGGGAAGAAACTGGCATATTTTGGTTCCTAAAGGCTCTACCATGGCAGATAAATAAATACAACCATTTGCAATTCTCACTTCCAAGAGAAGTTGTTGAGAAGTACGATCCCGTCGGCGAGTTTGACGTTTATGAGCTCAATTCAATATCATGGGCGGATATAGAAATGGACGTTTCGGCATGGCTTGGAAATAGAATGCAGCAAATAATATTTAATGAGCTTCAGAACATGAGAGATGAAGTTATGAAAACGGACGACAATGATATAATCAAAACATGGCGTCTCCTTCAAACTAGTGACCACCTTCACAATATATGCACAAAATGGTGGGGAGATGGTGATGTTCATCAATACTTTTCGTACTTTGATACTCCCCAGCAGGGTTTCGAGACGGTCACCCAAATGCTTTTCGATTTCAAAAATGTGGTCGCAAGGAAGCTCATAGAAAAGGGTTTAAAGAATAGCAAAAAATAATTTTTATGAAAGATTGTTATTTCCTTTCGGGCAGGAGAGCTCATTTTTATCGATTCTGCGACAGCACTTTTAGGAATAAATGGACTGGATTTTGGATAGGAAGAAAAAAGTTTTTGGATTATTTTGCGTTCAACATAGATGGTGAATGGCTTTCCCCTAATAATATTAAATCATTTTCATTTTTTGGAAAAAAGGTTGTATCAACATATGAAACTCATGCCGGAATAGTTGAAGAAACAATTGAAATGACCGATGGAGAATTTATGAG